>CAZDYZ010000201.1:0-2850 GCA_964509525.1 uncultured Acidobacteriaceae bacterium | reverse complement strand
CCACCGGAGGCTACCGAGACCATCAGCTATCGCATCCCCACCTTCAAGTACAAAGGAATATTGCTGTGGTTCGCGGCGTTTTCAAACCATTGTAGTTTGTTCCCCACTGCCTCGGTTGTAAAAGCCTTTAAAGGCGAACTTAAAGGGTTCTCCACATTCAAAGGAACAATCCACTTTCCCACGGACAAGCCACTGCCAGCTACCCTTCTGAGGAAACTGGTAAGAGTGCGGGTCGCCCAGAACGAAAGCAAGAAGAGGTCAGGTTAAGCGTATTGGGCGGGCTTTACATGATTTGAGAGGCTCAGCACATGAGCTGCCCGGTACCATAGCTTTGCTAATTGCCCAAGTAGTGGGTTAGGCGCGGGTCGGCTAGCCGCTGAGGCCAAACCTGCATTGCCCTCACAGCCGAGCGGTTGGAACCAGCAATTCGTTGCAGACGCAGGCCCATCACAGAGAGTTTTTCCAGGTGAGCAGCAGCAAGTAACGGCAGACCCACCGATTACCAGCCGCGCTGGGACCGCCCGATGGCACCTTCAATCTAGAGACGGGGTTCTAAAGACGCTTCGGCTAAGGATTTAACTACTCGCTTCGACAACCAGCAGAGCCGTTTTGTCCAGGTAGGATTCGTGAGCTCGGACAACGGGGGGTACCCCGGTCGGCTCTGATGCGCGCGCTCACCGCCATCTGATTGTGAGCAGAGACAGTGGCGGAGCTGATCCTAAGCGCTGCGCAGAAGGATGACTGTGGCGTCATCGTTCAGCCCACATTCGCCACCAAACTCATGGATGGCCTTCATCAGTTGTGAAACGCTGCAATCGTGGGCAGCGACGAAGTCTTGCAGACGAGTACTCCCGAATTCCTGATGTTCGCAATTGAGCGCTTCAGAAATTCCGTCGGTATAGAACAGCAGGCGGAAATCACGGCAGAGGGTCACGGTGTGCTCGGTGAACTGGCTGGGAAGCAACCCCAATGGCAGGCCGGCGTCGGTGTACAGCGGGCGTACCTGATCTCCATGGCACAGCAAAGGCCAGGGATGACCGGCGCTAGCGAAGGTGAGAGTGCGGCGAGCCGGATCGAGCACGGAATAGATCATGGTTACGTAGCGGCCAGTCGGCGCGTCGTCGAGCAGGAGCTGATTGGCACGAGCCAGCACTTCTCCCGGGCCGCTGGCGATAGGCGCGAGGGAACGCAAGATGCCACGGACAGCCGACATCAGCAGTGCCGCCGGCATACCTTTGCCTGAAACATCGGCGAGAACTATGGCGACGCGTCCATCGGGAAGAGGAATGAAGTCGTACCAATCCCCACCGACGGCTCCTGCGGGCACCCAGTCAGTCTCCAGTTGAAAGCCTGGGAGCAACGGGGCACTGCGCGGCAAAAGGCTCTGCTGAATGCGACGAGCCTCATCCTGCTCGTCGCGTATGTGCTGGATTTGGCGGCGTTCTATCTTGATTCGCTGTGCATTGTCCACTGCCACTGCGATGTGACCGGCCAGAGCATTGAGAACTTCGACTTGTGCCCGCGGAAAAGCGTCCAGTTCGTGATGTGAAGCACCGAACACGCCGATCACACGATCGCCTACCTTCAAAGGAATGATGACTTCCGAGCGGATTCCAGGTTCGCATGCGCGATAGTGAAGTTCCTGCGACACATCGGGGGCGTAGTGGGCCCTGCCAGTGGCTAGGACTTGGCCAGAAAGACCTTCCGTTACCGGCCAACGCTCGCCCTTCCTCGATTGAGTACAGCCATGCACTGCAGCGAGATGAAATTGATTGCCCTCTACTAGCAGAATGCTGGACTCGATGCAGCCAAAATCCACGGCAATGCGATGCACGATCATGTCAAGGAGCTCGTCGAGCTCAAGAATGGAGCCGATTTGTTGTGCAGCTTTCTGCACGGAAGCCAAGACGTCCGCCCGGCGCCGCGGGAAGATCGCAGGGCTCAGGGCAACCGGAGAGTGACCAGAAATGCTTGGCACGAGAGAAGCCTCCATCGCACTACTGATTAGATTCCCGGCCCGTTTCACGGATGCGAAAAGCACCATGTAAAAGCAATGCCAGGCTTCCGCCGAGGCACTCTCAATGGGACGAAGAAACAGCGAAGAGGCTGATTGAAAGAGCGGCCTCAACAGTCCGAAGAAGTCCCGGAATATCGGAGTGGACGGCTTCTATGTCTGTATCAGATAGAGGTCCCAGAACAGACCAGATCTGATGGTAGGCTCTTCCGCGGCAGGCCATACGCTCCCTTATCTCATCATGACCTTTCCACCGTGTCGAGATCAGGGGAGACGTAGATGTGGTGAAAGCTTCACATCATTGACCGACTGTGTAATCTCCGTTCAGGTCGATGTCGGCTGAGGAATGTCCTACCATCACCTTGAACCTGCCTGGATCTTGCTTCCAGGAGTGGCCCTTCACGTCGTAGTACGACATGGCCCGGGGATCGAGTGTCAGCCTTACACGTTGGGTGTCACCTGGCTTCAGCCATACTTTGGAAAAACCTTTCAGCTCCCTTTCTGGTCTGGGCACGGCCGCTCCTGGATTGCCCAAGTACAGTTGGGCAACCTCCGCGCCTTCTCTCTGCCCGGTGTTCGTTACATCGAACGTGATAGTAACATTGTCACCAAGCTTTGGGGTCAGGGGTGAGATGCGCAGATTCTTAAAGGCAAAGGTCGTGTAACTGAGGCCGTAGCCAAACGGAAATAGCGGCCTAATGTGGCTTTGTTCATAGCCACGGTAGCCCATGAAGATGCCTTCGCGATAAGCAACGTTGTAGCCCCCGTTATTGGGATAGTAGTTGTCGTGGACAGGGTTATCTTCCCATCTCCTCTCGAAGGTCGCGGGCAATTTG
>CAZDYZ010000200.1:0-2075 GCA_964509525.1 uncultured Acidobacteriaceae bacterium | reverse complement strand
GCTGTCACGCCAATCATGAAGTTGCTGGTCGTGGTTGAAACTTTGAAGGGGATCTTCATCGCCTGGTCCATGGCTAGCACCTTGACCGCTCCCGACCCAATGCCCAGTAGCCCGGACAGGACACCAGCTCCGAACATAAGGCCATAGCCCGAGGGCACACCGCTCACATGGTAAGACTGCGATCCTTCAGCCGCGGGATATGAGCCGTTCAGACGCAGCCAGGTCGCCAACTTCGACGCAGGAAGATGTTCCCCGCGTTCGATGCGATTACGGCTCGACTGATACGCCGAGTAAAGCAGCGTGACTCCAAAAACGATTGCGATGGCGTTACCGGACACATGGATAGCAATCGCTGCGCCTGCAATGGCTCCAACGGTGGTTGCAGTCTCCAGAAACATGCCGATGCGGATGTTGGAGTAGCCTTCGCGGACGTAGGCCGCGGCTGCGCCCGATGAGGTGGCAATCACGGAAACCAGCGATGCGCCGATGGCATACCGGATGTCCACGTGGAACAGCAGGGTCAGCATGGGCACCACCACCACGCCACCACCCAGTCCGGTAAGCGCACCCAGAAGCCCAGCTAGAAAAGAACCGGCAGCGACCAGCACACTGAATTCCAGGATATTCATCGGGCTTCAATCTAGCAGATGTTTTGCGACGGAGGTTCTGCTATTCGTAGCGCAGAGCCTCGATCGGATCGAGATTGGCCGCCTTCCAGGCAGGGTAGATGCCGAAGAGCAGGCCGATCGCAATCGAGACCACAGTTGCAGTGAGTACCCAGGACAGCGACATGCTGGCGGGTAAGGCAGGAAACAGCAGCGGGACCATGGCCGTGAGGATGCCACCAATCACAATGCCCAGGACGCCGCCCACCGCGGTGAGGGTGATAGCCTCCATGGTGAACTGTAGCAGGACATCCCTTTTGCGCGCGCCAATTGCTTTGCGCACGCCAATCTCGCGCGTCCGTTCAGTCACCGACACCAGCATGATGTTCATCACACCTACTCCACCTACAATCAGCGCCACGCTGGAGACCGCGAACATAAAGATGAAAATGCCTCCTGTCAACTGGTTCCAGGTGTCGCTCAGGGCATCCTGACTAAACACTGCAAAATTGTCCGGTTGCCAGGGTGCAAGGTGGCGCCGGCGGCGGAGCAGAGCGCGCATCTCGTCCATCGCCTTATCCATATCAAGGTGCGAAGTGGCCTTAGCGGTAATCCAGTACTGCTTTTGCTCGGGATGCAGTTTGTGCAGCGTCGCTATGGGCATGCGCACAATATTGTCTTCCGGGTTCGAACCGTTGCCCAATGCAGCTTTGCGCTTGGCCATTACCCCGATTACCTGGAACAACTGGCCTTCAATGACGACTTCTTTGCCGATCGGATTCTCGTTTCCGAAGAGCTTGTCCGCGGTATCGCTGCCCAGAACCGCCACGGGGCTGCGGTGCTCATTCTCCGTGTCCGTGAACCAACGTCCCTTCACAATCTTCAAGTCGTCGGTCTGGATCGTGGCTGGCAGGTTGCCGTCGAGGATGGTGTTCTTGGTTTTGCGTCCACCGTACTTCACGGCAAATGTCCCTGTGCCGAATTGTGGCAGCATGATCCTCAGGCTGGCCGTAACCGCCTTCACATGTGGCAGGTCTCGCATGGCCAGAGCGTCGTCGAGGACGAGTTCCTTGCGGGTGAGCATCTCGGTGGTCGGACGGCCAAAGGTGAACGGCTCTATGTGAAAGGCAAAGATCATATCCGAGCCCATATCCTTCAGCATGTCTTCCACGTTGGCGTTCAATCCCCGCACCACCGACGAGATGACGATGACCATCATTACCCCGATCACGATGCCCAGCACGGTCAGACCCGATCGCATTTTGTTCTTAGCAATGGTCTCTAGCGCCATGCGCAGGATTTCTTTGTAGTCGCCGCGACGCATAACTGTTTAGCCGTATCTGCCTGCTTGATGCTGCTTGAGGCCAGACAAAATAACAACCGCAAGCCGCAATGTTCTCCCGGTTTTATCGGCGGTCGTGCTGAGCAGAACTTCAGTTCGAGTCGCGAGAGTTGATTCTTATCCTTCTT
>CAZDYZ010000199.1:0-1806 GCA_964509525.1 uncultured Acidobacteriaceae bacterium | reverse complement strand
CGAATGGTGGGGCAAGGCGGGCGATCAGGCCTTGCGCCGTTCGGCCTTCCAGGAGGCGATCGCCCATCTCGGCAAGGCGATCGCGATGGCGGACAAAGCTAGCGTCGCGCCGACGCCAAGCGCGGCGGCCTCGACCGCTTTGGCGAGTCAGCGGCTGAAGCTTCAGACCAGCTTGGGTCAGGCTATGATGCATTCCCGAGGCTTCGCCTCTGACGAGTCGAAGACCGCCTTTGCTCGCGCCCGAACGCTCGCGGCGGGGGTCGACAACGCGAGCGAGCGATTCGACGCCTATTACGGGCTGTTCGCCGCCAGCTTGGTGCGCGGCGAGTTCAGCTTGGCGCGGGAGACCGCGGAGAGCTTCCTGCGCGAAGCCGAAAACGACGGGCGGATCACCGAGGCGGTGGTCGCGCGCCGCAACGTGGGCCTAGCGTCCCTCTTCCAGGGCGATTTCATCGGCGCAGAGGCGAATCTCGCCGAGGCGCTGAGGATATACGACCCCGAGCGCGATCGCGACGCCAAGTTCCGGTTCGCCGCGGAGACCGGCGCCGTCGCGACGACCTACCTAACTCTGGCAACCTGGGCTTCGGGCGATGTCGAACGGGCGCGGGCGCTTAGCGATGAGGCGTTGGCCCGCGGGGACGAGACCGCTCACTCGCCGACCAGGGCGCTCGTTTACCAAAACATCTCCCTCTACCAACTGCTCCGCGGCGATCCTGGAGCCGTCTGGCGCATCGCGAAGGTTCCTGTCGAACTCGGCCGGGAACACGGAATGGCGCTGTATCTCGCGTGGGGAGAAGTGTACTCAAATTGGGCTCGCACCCGGCTCGATGAACGCGAAAGCGGGACGACGGGACTCCGGGAAAGGCTTGCCGCGTATCTCGGCCAGGGAAACAAGCTGCATGAGCCGCTCTTCCAAGGTCTGCTCGCGGAGCTCGAAGTCGAAGGGGATGACGCGGACGGCGCCTTGCGACGAATCGACGACGCGCTGGCGCTGGCGAGCGAGACAGGGGAACGCTGGACCGACTCGATGCTCCATCGCATCCGCGGCGAAATCCTGCTGAAGCGCGATCCGGCGAAGGCGGCGCCGGCCGAAGAGGCCTTCCTCGCCGCCATCGCCATCGCGCAAGCGCAGAAGGCGCGGAGCTTCCAACTGCAAGCGGCGCTACCGCTGGCGAAGCTCTACCAGTCCACCGCCCGCCCCGCCGACGCCCACGACGTGCTGGCGCAGGCGCTCGAAGGCTTTTCGCCGACGCCGGAAATGCCCGAAATCGCCGAGGCGCAGGCGCTTATGGCCATGCTGGCGGGCAAGGACTCGGCAAATATACAGCTAGGACAAAGCGAAGGAGGAAAGGCATGACCACTCGACGCAGGCCGGCGTCACCGACAAGGAAATCAAGATCGGCCAGACGACCGACCTGAAGGACCTCGAATTGCCGACGTTCCTTCCAGGACTAAAAATCCAAACTTCGCCCACCAATTACAGCCCGATCCGCCAGTTGCAGCTCGCTGAGTTCGACGGCGAAAGTTGGAAGTTGTTCGGAGACTTGATCAGCGGCTGAGGCGGTGGGTGGCTCGCGGTTGTTACGCTCGTTAGCTCTAAGGTGCCGGGGTCCGGTAGGTCGATCAAGGGCGATCAAGGTTCATCCGATTTCCCAATGGCCGCCTGGTCAAAAAGCTGCGCATCTCGTTCCGGTCAGCCGATGCACCATCGAATTTTCCGAATTGGCGATGAAACCTATTTCGCGAGCAATGGAACGACGGCAGTGGCGCGGACTCAGCTCCTTCCTGAGGCAACCACCGTAGGCG
>CAZDYZ010000198.1:0-8284 GCA_964509525.1 uncultured Acidobacteriaceae bacterium | reverse complement strand
CACGCTCCTGACGCTGAAATACCAGCGACTAGGTTCGGAAACCAGAGGCGAAAACCAGAGACAAGAAATATCCAAAGAGTAGCGCTACATTTGGTCGCTAACGTTAGCACAAAACGCCAAGGATGACTAGAAGGTTTTCTTGGATCGGCGAGCTAGCGAATTTCAGCAGCCACCTTTCCACTCCTCGTCTGGAAATGTATCGGTGGAATAGTGAAGGAATTCAGTCGCCGGAATAACGTTCCCCACACAATTAGATGCTGTCATTGGCCAAAAGTAGAATCGTCCCGCTAGCGGGCGATGTTCAGGTTGAAATGGAATAACTTACTTCCTTACTAAATAATTTAATTTAGGGATTCAACACAAAGATCAACCAGCATGGACTGATTCTGGCAATCGAACCACTGATAGAAGACATCACCACTGGTGGGATCAGCGGCTTCTTTCCAATCGACAGAAAGTTCACGCGGCGGCAGCCCGTGGGAGGTTTTTGCGGAGGACAACCGGTGAAAGTTCTTGTCCGTCGCCTCTCTTTCTTGCTAAGTAACTGAGTTGGATCGAAGGCAGGCGAGGCCGGCGGAACCGCCCCCCGCGATCGTGGTTTAGCCTTGCTGCTTCGTCAGCATGGCATGTACCTCGGTAAGGACGTCTCGCTCCTGGCCTCCGAAACGCGGTTCAAAAAACGCGGGCCTCTCTTGGGTATGGAATAGACGCATCTGTGCCACCGCTAACCTATTGGATGTGAGACGCTCAACGAACCGCAGGTCGGGATAGGTGTTGCCCATTGCCAAGAGAACTACTGCGTCCTCCACCGCGATAGCTACACCTGGGTCAAACCACGGAACAAATTCGCCTCTCGATTGGCAACACACTGCTGATCTCACCAGTCATCATGTCTTCTGCCATTGACTGGATTACCAGAATCATTCCATCCTAGTTGATCTTTGTGATGAATCCGTAAGGCGCAAGCAAGTCGGCGATTCCGTTTTAACCCGAACATCGCCCGCGAGCGTAACGATCTGCTTTTGGCCAACGACAGCAGCAAGATCGTTTAGTGCGTCAGCGTGACTAAACTCCTAAGTGTGACCTCGGAATGCGTACGCCCTCTCGCCATCATCACCAAATGCCGTGACCGCAGTCACCGACATTCTTGTGCTCTTCATCGGAATATGAGCATGTCGCAGAGCAGGCTTCTCCGGACCCGGAGGTGTGGAGTGGCACTCGACGCGAAGTGCTTCCGCAGCGCAATCCTCTCAGTCAGGCAGACGTCATGATCGTCGGCATCGGTGTCGACCTGATCGAGCACGTTCGCGTGGAGCGGGAACTCGCGAAAAGGCCATGGAAAACCGCAGACGGAGTCTTCACGGATGTGGAGATCGGCAACTGCGAACGTGCCAGGCGGCCCGGCGCTGAATATGCAGCGTGTTTTGCGGCAAAAGAAGCGACCCTGAAAGCGCTCGGAATTGACATCAGCGACGCTGGGTTGTTTCGCGAAGTCGAAGTCGCAAAGGACGCTGACGGGAAGCACAGCATTTCGCTGAACGCTCGTCTGCGGAAGAAAGCCCAGCAGCTGGGTGTGAGCCGAGTGTGGCTGTCGATTGCTTCCAGGGGGAGGCGTGCAGGGGCGTTGGTAGTCCTAGAATCTTAAGCCGCGAGAAGAAGGGAACGGGGGACACCATGGGTAGATCGCCCACCTACGAAGAGCTGATCGCGCAGACGAATTGGTCCGCAGCCGAGACAGAACTTGGATACAAGCCCGGCGGCCCTCTCAATATCGGTTGGATGTGCAGTGACCGCATCTGTCAACTCGGCGCGGCGGACAAACTGGCGCTCTGCTGGGAGGACTATCAGGGTAATCAGAAGCACCTTGCATTTGATGACATACGCGTACTCTCCAATGGCGTCGCCCAATTCCTCAAAGAACTTGGTTTGAAACCCGGCGAGCGCGTGTGCCTTTTCATGGACCGCGTGCCAGAGCTGTACGTAGGGTTTCTTGGCATCCTGAAGACCGGGGCCGTCGCGCAGCCACTATTCTCCGCATTTGGCGACGAGTCACTCTTCGTGCGATTGAAAGACGCAGGCACGGCGGCGATCTGCACTCAGAAGAAACACCTTGCCAAGGTACGCAAAATCCGCAGCCAGGTGCCAAGCCTGCGACACGTCATCGTGGTGGATGCGGTAGGTTCTCGATCGCAGGAGGGAGAAGCCTCCTTCGAGCTCGAGGCTAATCGCGTCGAGAACTTCGCGGTATATCCCACAACAGCAGAGTCGCCCTCGGTGTTGCACTACACGTCAGGTACTACCGGCCAGCCCAAGGGAGCGCAGCACGTTCACTATTCCGTCATTGCGCAGTATCTGACGACGAAGCTGGTGCTGGACCTCAAGACCGATGACGTTTACTGGTGCAATGCAGACCCTGGATGGGTGACGGGAACCTCTTACGGCATCATCGGTCCGTGGTCGACCGGCGCGACCCAAGTTGTACTGGATTCGGGGTTCAATGCCCAGCGATGGTATCAGTTCATTGAGAGGCATCGCGTGACGGTGTGGTATTCCGCGCCGACGGCGATCCGCTTGCTTATGAAGGAGGGTGTCGAGCTCGCCAAGCGCTACGACCTCTCCAGCCTGCGTTATCTCGCCAGTGTCGGTGAACCGCTGAATGCGCAGGCAGTTCTGTGGTCCGAAGAGGCCTACGGGCTGCCGTTTCATGACACCTTCTGGCAGACCGAGACGGGTTGCATCGTCATCACCAACTTTCCGGGCATGGCAATTAAGCCGGGATCCATGGGAAAGCCGTTTCCTGGAATCACCGCGACGGTTCTTAACATGAAGACTTATGAGCCCATCGATCAGTTCGGCATCGCCGGCTTGATTGCGCTGCGTCCGGGGTGGCCGTCGCAGATTCGTGGCTACTGGAATAACGAGGCAGGCTACCAGGCGAAATTTAAGAACGGTTGGTATCTGTGCGGCGACCGGGCATCAGTAGACGCTGACGGTTACTTCTGGTTTATGGGCCGTGACGATGACGTCATCAACACTGGCGGTCACCTGGTCGGCCCCTTCGAAATCGAGTCCGCCCTGCTCGAACATCGCGCCGTGCAAGAGTCCGCCGCGGTCGCGAAACCAGACTTCGTCAACATGGAGGTGGTCAAGGCCTTCGTGATGCTTAAGCCTGGATTCGAGCCAACCGAGGACCTTGAGCTCGAGATCATGAACCAGATTCGCAAGCGGCTGTCTCCGCTCGCGATGCCGCAGGAAATCGAATTTGTGGACTCGTTGCCCAAGACCCGCAGCGGCAAGATCGTGCGCCGCATCCTGCGGTGCAAGGAGTTTCATGAGCCCGTGGGAGACCTTTCGACCGTGATGGAGGACTGAGCAAATATGGACGAACTTACCAAAGTCGTTTGCGACTACGTGACGCGCGAGTACCTGGAAGAAGGCGACGACCGTGAAATCACCGAAGATACTCGCCTGATTTCTGGCGGCATCGTGGATTCCTTTTCCATGGTCTCGCTGAAACGATTCTTGGAGAAGAAGTACCAGATCATAATTCCCGATGCCTGCGCGACGCCCACATCCTTCGATACGGTGCGTGGCATCGTCGCGCTGGTGCGTCAATTTCAGAAGGTGCCGACTGTGGTCTAACCGGTAGCATCGCAACGCAGTCATCCGGGGTCGGTTGACTAGAAGAGCAGTGCAGTAGCAACCCTTCTCAGACTTATGCGAGGCATTCCATGGCGTTCATCGATAGGGTTCGTAATTCGTACCAGGCAGAGCTCACGGGCATCAAAGACGCCGGTCTGTTCAAGGAAGAGCGTTACATTCACTCGGCACAGGGTGCGGAGATTGAAGTGGAGTTTCCGGCCGGCTCTGGCATCCACAAATGCATCAACATTTGCGCCAATAACTACCTCGGATTATCCAGCCATCCGGACGTCATTGCTGCCGCTCATGCCGGGCTCGATCACCGGGGATATGGCATGTCGTCCGTCCGTTTCATCTGCGGCACACAGGACATCCATCGCGAACTCGAAAACCGGCTCACCGAGTTCCTTGGCACTGACGACACGTTGCTATTCCCGTCGTGCATGGACGCCAATTGCGGGTTCTTCGAGGCTTGCCTGAACGAGCAAGACGTGATGATAGCCGATCGGTTGGTGCATGCATCAATTGTGGACGGCATGCGCTTGTGCAAGGCCATGCAGGACACCTTCAAGCATTCCGACATGGCGCACTTGGAAGAAAAGCTGATGGAGCACATGGACAAGCGACGCCGCATCATCCTCACCGATGGCGTCTTCTCCATGGACGGCGACATGTCGAAGCTCGACGAGATCGTCGAACTGGCTGAGAAGTATGACGCAATGGTGTTTCTCGACGATTCTCATGCCACCGGTTTCATTGGTCGAACGGGCCGCGGCACGCACGAACACTGTGGAGTGCTCGGCAGGATTGATGTCATCACCACCACCCTAGGCAAAGCCATGGGCGGCGCGTCGGGAGGCTGCGTAAGCGGAAGGCGCGAGTTGGTTGAGATGTGCCGCCAGAGAGCGCGTCCGTACCTGTTCTCAAACTCGGTTCCTCCGGTGATCGTAGCCGGCGCACTCAAGGTGCTCGACTTAATTACCGGCAGCACCGAACGTCGCGACAAGCTGGAGTGGAATGCGAAGTACTGGCGAGGACTGCTAAAAGACGCGGGCTTCGACATCAAAGAAGGCGAGAGCCCGATCGTCCCTGTCATGCTATACGACGCAAAACTGGCGCAGGACGTCGCCCGCGACCTCTTCCGGGAAGGCGTGTATGCGGTTGGCTTTTTCTTCCCAGTGGTGCCCAAGGGACATGCGCGGATCCGTACCCAGCTTTCCGCCGCTCATGAGAAGCGGCACCTGGACTTCGCTATTGAGGCATTCAAGAGAGTCGGCGCAAAGCACGGCATTCTGGGCCTGAGCAAGAAGGAGTTGATGGCGCGTTGCGCAGTGTAGCGGCGCACGTGGGTAAAGGTAATTGGCAGAACGAAGATTGAGCGTTTCAATCACACCGACGGTCAACAGGACAGAGGGCGAACCCACGGGTCCGCCGCGCGATGAAAGTGAGGCTCGGCATGCTTTGTGCGGAACTGGAAGATTTGGAAGCGCAACTGGACAAGCTGATTACGGCCCTAGAGAACCCTGAACTCCAAGACGAAGAGCGCCGCAGGCTGGAAGGTGAGTACGCTCACCTGGCTCACCTCATCCGTGAGCACCAGATGGCAGGACACTCCGGCAAGCCATGTTTCGAAGAGTGATGCGGGTGTTGTGTCCTGCTCGCAGGCGGTGTGCGTGCGGAGATCCAGCGAAAGTTTACGCGAACCTTTTCCGGTTCCGTGCTTCTGCCGTTGTGCCGCTGGTCACCAGCAAAGGACAAGCTCACTAGAACTGCGTGGGGCATACGACAAGGACCTAGTGAAGGGCGTAACGGGCAAACGCGTGGCTGCCGACGACGTTTCACACCTTCCCGCCGAGGAACGAATTGATCTGATTGCAAAGCTGTGTCATCAACTTGCTAAACACACCAAGTTGAGTGACTATGCGCCCGACCGACCCCGCGAGCACTGTGCCGGCTAGCTCAGCCAGCCGGCCCGAATCGCTTCACGGCTTCCGCACTGCAATATCAGCTTGGATCACGTTCAAGTAGTCAGCTGCCGCTTTCAGGGCTTCTACGGCGTCAAGGTGCGAGACGAATCCAGTATCGTCGTAAAGCGCCACGTTTCGCTTACGGCGAAGGCGATCAAACATCGTCAGCAGACCAGAATGTTTCTTATCAACGCGCGACCTTACAAATTCGATGATCGCGATGTGATGCCCAGGCTGGTTTCTGGCACCGAATCCATGACTAAACATGAATCCGGCTCGCGCGCATTGCTACAGACCTCCGCTGGCAGGGCCAAGGTCCCGGCGGCCAGTTCCTCGCCGCCGCCGCGCGGCGCTTGTCCCTCATCAAAACGTCGCGCACTCGTAGAATCAGCAACTTGCAAGACGGCTGTCCATACCAAAAACTCGATTCTCGCTGAGCCGGTTACTCTTAGCAGGATACGATAAGCTTCTTGTGATGATCCGGGTGCTGGTTTCCTTGCACAATCCTGCGTGATTCGCTCCGCAGCCGAGCTTCGCTTCAGGGAGAAGTTCTTGCCTTACGCCATCAACGTTAGCGTCACTACCATAAACACGTACGATGGCGACGAAGATCAGGGCATATATCACTGCTACAATTGACCTAATTAATGACCACCCAGCTCAAGGACTCGACCCTGTTCTTGTTTGCTAGTATTCCGACGACGCCAATCACTATGCGCTGGGCAAACCTGGTCGCCGAAGCCGGATGCGACAACGCGGAGCTGCTCTTCCATGATCTGCGCCGCTCCGCGGTCAGGAATATGATCAGAAGGGGCATTCCCGAGGTAGTTGCCATGCGCATCAGTGGTCACAAAACGCGGGACGTCTTCGACCGCTACAACATCGTCAGTGAAACCGACTTGGTGGAGGCGGCGCGCAAGATCGAGGCCGGAGAGGCAGAGGAAAAAGTCCGGGCTGCGGCGGGGCACCGCGAAGAAAATCCTGCGCGACGGGCAAAAGATAGGCTAAAATTCTCAAATTTGCACCAAAATAGGGCAACTAAAATCGCCGCTAGAACTGATATAACTAACTTAAATACAGCAGATTAGAGTGAAATGCGAAAGTGGCGGAATTGGCAGACGCACCAGACTTAGGATCTGGCGGGGAAACCCGTGGGGGTTCGAGTCCCCCCTTTCGCACCAGTAACTTGCAGGGGTTTAGCCTCAAGACTTTTCTTCGCTGTGCCCAATTTTGTGCCCACCCCCGCTGTCAATTCTCGTGGAGTAGTCACAGGTTTGAAACCGAACGGCGCGAAGGCCCGCTCAATTGCATCCGCCTGTGGATGAATGTATCGCTGAGTGATTGCAATTGAGCTATGTCCCGCTATGCGGGCCAACGTGAATGCATCGCAGCCAGCTTCGGCGAACCGCGTTAGAGTTAGAGCAGTGTGGCGCAGGACGTAAGGTTCGAAGGGCTTTAGTTCCCGCGTTCCGCTTTTCCTCGCCTTCTCGTTGGCCTTATCAATGGCTTTTTTGTGGTGATCTTTCGCCGTGTCGTTGTTGAAGTGGCCTTCACGGGAATCAGAAGGAAACACCCAACCCTGTTCGGGTTTTCCTGATTCCTCCCAACGCGCTTGCGCGCTGCATACACCGCAGGAACCATCAGGAGCATCCGTCGGGCAGTCTTTGTCTTGCCGTCTGTGAGCTGTATAAGCCCGCTACCGCCGTTCAGACTTAGGGGGAAGACCTCACCCGGACGCATTCTCTCGCCCCGAACGATAGTCGCAGCGTCTCGCCACGGTTGGGGACAGTCCACAATGTACTGTTCCCACTCTGAATCGGTGAGAACGCGGTCTCGTTGTTTCTCGCCTTTCGCCAGGGTGATTTTCGCCGGACGTTCCAGCTTGCCCCATTCAAAAGCAAGATTCAGGGCGCGGCGAAGCGAACGCCGTCCACAGTTAATTCGCGATGCGGATAGCCTCGCAAGTTTTGCCGTGAATTGCTGCGCGTGCTGGTCGCTGATCTGGTCGATCTTCTCGGTTGCCCAATCGCATTTGTTCATACCGTCTCGGTAGTACTGGTTTCCGGACACTGGCCTCTTTTTTTTGCCGTTGATCTGCCGCTAGACTTCAGGATGATAGACGAGAAATCGCCATTGTGCTCGAAATCCCCGCGGCTCGGCGAACAAACGGCGCAAGGTTGTGGCATCGGCTGTTCTCGACAGTTGATTGTTCGCAGCAGCAGCTAACAAATCCCTCAGCGAACCAAGCGATCGAGTTGAGTCACGTCCAGACCGGCCTCGCGATAATACTTCCGACAGAGTTCGAGGAGCGTAAACCCATCCTCGTAGCCAGCAAAGCCGCCGTGCTCCGGCTTGTCTAGGTAGATGAGGCCGCCTTCCACCGCAAACATGGTGATCATCGGCTCCGGTGAGTCATCGGTAATCACCAGAGTGTGAGCCTCGCCAGCGGGTTCGTAGATGTACGTTCCGGGCTTGGCGATCCAGTCGTGCTCCAAGTATCTCCAGTGGCCTCGCAGGGTGTAGCCGTGTACCGTGCCGACGTGGTAGTGAGTTCCCACCCTGCGTCCGGGCAGGCCTTTCAGGACTACGCTGAACCCTCCCGATGTGACATTGAAGCAGCAGGGCTGAAACCAGACGCCGGCCGCGTAAGGGACCCAGCGGCGATCATCTTCCAG
>CAZDYZ010000197.1:0-16287 GCA_964509525.1 uncultured Acidobacteriaceae bacterium | reverse complement strand
TGGTTCTCAAGCTGAAGACAAGCGAGTTCAAGATTCTCACGCGGAGCCATACGCCAGGCTCCCCACCTTCCTCTTGCGAAGAATTGGCTGACATCGCCTTGAAGCTGCGAGAGAAGGTCCATCTTGGTCCGCGACAACGTTATCGGCTGATTGGCGTTGGCTTGAGCAACTTTCAGGAATCCGAAGAGGCTTTTGCGCAGCCTTTACTTTTCGAGTAGCAGGAATGCAAACGATTGACATAGGAGTCGACCTTGCCGTTATTTGTGGGCAGCGGCACTGGGTGGCTGAGTGCTCTGGTCTCCCGGGAGCCGTAGGATCTTAATATTGACTAGAAGCTCGTCGTTAGCCGTAGCGAAAAGCTTCGCGCCGGTCCGATGGCGTTGCCCGAGAAAAGCCCACCGAAGTCGATGAGGTTCAAGACATTCGTCAGATTCTGTCCATCAGCTTGGAAGCGAACAGTCATGCGTTCTGACTTGTAAACATCGGCCCCGGCAGACGCGCTGACGATCAAGGAAGGATAGATACGTCCTCGGGCGAAATTGACACGATTAATGACCTGCTGACCGTACTCTTCAAGCGCCGTCTGATAGTCGCCGTCGAATGCAAATGGGAGTCCACTGCCGTACTGAACACCTCCGGCCACCCAGAAGCGTGGTTTGGCCTGGTAGATCCAGCGGGTGAAGAGGGTGTTGCGCTGGTCCTGTGAATCCGGGAAGTGACCGCCCAGTTGCGTCTCCGCCGCCTGAACATCCTGGCCAAGAAACAGGCCGCCGGTCACGGGGAACCAGGCGTTTCCTACCATGTAGGAGTAGCTGGCGAAGCCCGATATGTGGTGCCAGTTGGGCACCTCGATTTTTGCTTCCGCGCCATAGATCGTGGCCTTCTGGAAAGAAATGGGAAAGCTGATCGTGGTGTTCTGAATTTGATCGTCATCGGCGTAGTTGTTTACATTCCGCAGGTAATAATTGATGTCCAGCCGGAGATTGGTTCCAAACGCTTTGGAGACGCCCGCCTCAATGTAGTTACCCTGGGAGGGCTCGACGGGTAAATGCAGAAAGTTCGGATTGATTAAGTTCGCTTCGAACGAACTGGACAGCAAGATATTCTCAAAAGACGGGGTTTGAAAGACGCGGTCGTAGGAGAAGTGCGCGATCAACCCCAGCGACGGGAAATAACGTGAGATGGCAAGGCGAGGCTGTACCGCTTGCCGGTTGACGATGAGCTGGTAGTGGTCCCAACGCAGCCCGACGTTCATGGTCCAATTGCCGAGACGAATCAGGTCCTGCACAAATGCAGACTGCTCCAGGTCGGGCCGCTGGCCCTGGCTGGGGTAGGCTCCTGGAAAGCTGAAGATCAGCGCCGTGCCTTCGTCGAACTGCGAGGGATCAGTGATGATGTAGCTGAAATTCTCGTGCAGGAACGTGTTGTCCGACTCGACCCCTACCTTCCATTCATTTCGGCCATGGTCGATGGTGACCATTCCCTTGAAGTAAAGTTCGTTAAACCAGTTGTGCTGGAACAGAATAATCGGCGTGGATAGGGCGTTGGAGTAGAAGTCATTCGAGTTGTTACGCACCATGCCGCTAAAATTTCCGACCACATTTGGTGAGAAGATGTGCCGGTAGTTAGCAATCACCATGGGTTCGAAATTATTGGCATTCTGCCGCTGGCACGGTGGTCCTGTAACCAGGTCCGGCGGATAGCACCACGTTTGTTGCACGATCTCGTTGGGTAGTTGGAAGCGCGACAACGCGTATCGAGCAATAACATTCAGCCGGTCATTGGTGGTCAGATCGCGCTGGTAGTTCACGGAGAAATCGCCGATGGTCCCGCTGTTCGTATAATTTTCGGGCACCACGGGATTGAGATAGTGGTCGGTGCGCGCTCCCGAGCCTGTGAAACCGAGCACATTCTTCCCCCATGTAAACTGCCCCATCACGAACATTCCAGCGCTGTCATAGCTGCCGCCGGACAGCACCACCTGCCCGTGAAACCCGGGCTGCGGATCACGCAACGTGTTGACCTCAACCGCGCCGCCCATTTTCCGGCCGTACTCGGCGGGGAACCCCGCGGTGAAGATAGTCATCGAATCGACGTCGTTGGCGCCAATTTCCGGTCCAAAGCTGGGAGACCGATTGTCGGTCAGGGGAATCCCGTCCACGATAAACTGCGTCTGGTATTCCGAGCCGCGGGGATGTAAGACTGCATTTCCTTCGTAGAGCCAGCCGGGTTGAGTGTTCACCAGGTCCTGGATGGAGCGTCCTGGGACGGACGTGAGCCGGCGCTGAATCATCTCGGAACCGATTTCGTTGACCGATCCTGCCCGGTCCGGGTCGAGCAGGGTTCCTTCCGCCTGGACGGTTACGGACTCCTTGGCCGCCGCGACCTTCAACTTGACCGGATGATCTACGGGTATGGAGGAATGAATGTCAACCGATTCCACTACCGGTACAAAACCTGGGTGCTCGATTGTGAGCTGATATATCCCATAAGACAGGCGTTGCACCCGGAGCGTCCCGTCGTCACTGGTGGCCAGGCTGTTTCGATACTGGTTCGCCTCGCTGGTGATCTGAACCATGGTTTTGACCGGAAGACCCGACGGATCGGTGACCGTCAACAGCAGCTCGCCTCTGTTGCTCTGGGCAACACCGGGCATTCCAACCACAAGAACTATAAGAATGAATAGGTTGCGCCGAAATCGGCTCATAGACTTGGCCCTTGGAGCGACGGCTTCAAGACCGTCGTCCAGCACGGTCAGCACGATTCGGCCCCGTTTAGAATATCCTTCGTGCCTTGTGTTCGTTCAGGGAAATTGTCGTCTCGTCGGAAACGCCCGCACCAATCAGGAAAAAACCTAAACAAACGAGCATCTGATGGAATGTAAAGATGGTGAGAGTACGATGACACTAGCCCAGCCGGCCAGCTCAACCCTCACTGCGCTATTGCCTGCGCGGTCACGTGGCTGCTCGGCCGTGCCAGCCGAATTCGAAGAGGAGATCGTCGGCCTTTTTGACGAACTTCGGGACCGCCTTCTTCGGTACGTGCTTTCTTTCGGCCTCCCCGCGGCTGACGGTGAAGAGATCATCCAGGATGCTTTCCTTTCTCTGGTCCAACACCTGAAGCAGCATCGTCCCCGCCAGAACCTTCACGGCTGGCTCTTCCGAGTCGTTCACAACCAGGCCCTGAAAAGACTTTCGCGAAATGAGCGTCGCGGAAGGGTGGTTGATTCCGTGGTGGACGAGATAGAAGTCCATCCAGATCCGAACCCAACCCCGGAGGAGCAGGTGGCCTTTAGGCAGCAACAAGCACGCTTGTTGGCGGCGTTGCAGGCCTTACCTGCGCGTGATCGGCAGTGTTTGTCCTTGCGAGCAGAAGGCCTGCGGTACCGCGAGATTGCAGAGATCCTGGGCATCTCCCTGGGCAGCGTATGTACCTCATTGACCCGCTCCCTCGCACGTCTCGGGCGGGTAAGTGAGAGGTGAGTTATGGATAGTCAATATGCTCATCTGTCTGACGAGGAATTACTCCTCTTTGCGGACGGTGAACTCTCTTCCCGGCGAGCTTCGCAGGTGAAGGGACACCTCAACGAATGTTGGGACTGTCGCGCCAGGCTAAGACAGATGGAAGCCACAATTACTGACTTCCTGCGCGTCCATCATCGCCTGCTGGATCCGCAACTGCCCCCTCGTGCCGGACCTCGTGCACTCCTAAGAGCCCGCCTGTTGGCGGCCGAGAATATCCGGGGCAGCCGCTGGTTCCCACAGTTCCGCCACGCCTTTGCAGGCAAATGGAGCTATGCAGCGGCGGCTCTTGTCGTCGTTGTGTTGGGGTTGACCTTTGCGTATCACTCGAAAAAGCAATCTCCGGAATCAGCCCCTTTCCGCGTAGCAGGCAGGGTTGTTCCCGATCCCCGTTTGACACCAGGAGCCGTTCGTCCAGTAACAATGAACGATGTGTGCGAGGCGCATTACAGCGACGACGCCGGTAGGCTTCCAGCTACGGTAAAGCAAGCCGTTCTCTCCGAATACGGGATCACCGGCGTGCAATCGGAGGAAGGCAAGGAATACGAACTGGACTATCTCATCAGTCCGCAGTTGGGGGGCTCGGATGATATCCGCAATCTGTGGCCGGAGCCGCAGTCCTCGACACAGTGGAACGTGGAAACGAAAGATGCATTGGAGGATCGGCTTCATCAGCTGGTGTGTCAGGGAAAGTTAGATATATCGATAGCGCAACGTGATCTCGCAGCCGATTGGGTGTCAGCCTACAAACGGTATTTTCATACCGAGCAGCCAATGAAGCCGATCAAGCCGATCAAGCCGATTTGATCAGGTCGCCGAGGGCCTGGTTCCCGAACCAGATTCTGACACTTGGTGAAGCCTGGTGAAATTGAGTGATTCGAAGTGATTTGTGGGGTGCAGCACAGCCGCTATACAGCCGCGGCCTGACAACTTCCAGCTGCGAACTCGGCTTGTTCGCTGTCAGGATGGGAGCAAGACCCACGGATCTTCGCAATTCAGGTCGTCCGCATGATTTCGAAATGTTCGGCCAGACCTAAGACCACGATGTGCAGCTGTCCGAGCCCTCAACCATTGGTTCCCGCACAGCTAGAATTTCAGCCCCAGGGCCTTGGTGGTGAACTCCGCCAGCGAGACATCTTGCGGCATGCCGAGACGAAATCGCGCATCAACCGGTCGCTGCAGATCTGGTTCTCAGTAAGCGGGACGGATGCTACAAAGTCTTTCATCTTGAGATCGTCTATAAAGCGGTGAGTTGGATCAAATCCGCGTGGTGGCCGCGATAGTCTGTCACCCTCCAGGGTCAACTTTTCCGAACCTCGGCCCACTGCTTCGCGTCGCGGACAATTGCGGTACGCACTTTGGTCAGGGCCCGGTTGTCCGGATGCCAGATGCCAGCCGCGACGAAACAATTGTCAGGCTCCAGGTGCAGATAAAAAACCGGAGCATGAGCGTCCTTGCCCTTGGAATGAGAAAAGTGGATGCCAACGTGGGTTTTGAAGGGCCGCTTGTCATTGGAGAAGCGGGTGTCTCGATAAATACGAAACAGCGAGCCGCGTGTCGGCCGCGCATCGGCTACGAAGAACGGGCTGATCTTTTCCAGCTCACGTGCAAATTCGCGGATGAACGAAAGAGCCGGCTCGACAATGGACTGTTGGTATCGTCCCTTGTTCTTCGCGAACCACTCGCGGTCGTTATACCGTTTTAGTTGCCGCAGAAAAGTAAAGACATCTGGGCTGAAGAAAGCCGTACTAGCCATTCTGATCTCCTGCGTCGCTCTGCTAGTTTAGTGGCGTGCTGCGGTGCCCCTGTGTCTCCCGCCAGACCAACACTGCAAGCTGAACGGAATCGTAGATGGTCGACTTCAGATTAGGGCTGGGCTTGATAGGCTCTCCGCGCAGCCGAATCGCGGCGATCAGGCAGGCGGCAATCAGTAGGGCGCCACGTTCACGTTCTTCCGGCATGCGCTACATGATAGGCGAACAAAAGGCGAATAGTCAAACCGTATCGAGTGCTGTCCGCTCCAAATGATTTGCATACATCCATGAATGGAGGTAATATACTCCATATGAGGAGATAGCCCTTGGCAGTTCTATCGCAACCTGTTGCGGGATTCAGCGCGGACGTGGCTGCTGATCTGTCTGACAAGCAAGTTCAAAAGCGCCTGAGCCCTACTGCGCGTAAAGCCTTCTTCAAGATCACACAGGCCTGGAAAATCCGCGACGAAGAAGCGAAACAACTGCTGGGCGGAATCTCCAATGGAGCCTTTTACCAACTGAAAGGCGGGGCCCTCAAGACCTCTCTCGATCAAGACCGTCTGGTTCGAGTGGCCCTCCTGGTCGGGATCTTCAAGGCTCTGAACACCCTTTACGGTCAGAAGCTGGCCGACGCCTGGATCTCGCTCCCGAACACCAACCCCATGTTTGCGGGCGAAACTCCTTTGGCCTACATGGTCAAAGGTGGCCAGCCGGCGATGATGCGGGTACGACAGTTGCTGGATGCGCGGCGAGCCGCGGGATGAGACTTCCTCCGGTCATTCAGCTTCGGCAGGACGACACACACCGACTGGTTCCCAGCAAGTACGCACTGGACGAACAGGCCCCTCTGTCGAGGCTGGTCGATGATGACGCCGAGCTCACCGCTCTAACGGAGCTCGAACGCTCAACCGACAGTCGCGTACTAGGGGAATCTGGGCTGCTGCCGGGCATCGGGATCCACGAGCTGATGTTTGGAGTTTCTTACGCTCACATCGTGAATGCCGCGTTCACCTATGCCCACCCGACGGGAAGCAGATTCAGCGGGCCGGAGCGCGGGGCGTGGTACGCCGCTTTCCGACTCGAAACCTCCCAAGCGGAAGTAGCGTTTCATCGCGGCCGAGAGCTTCAGGAGATCAGCTGGCCTCATCCTGAGGTCTTCGAGTACGTCGAATATCTGGCCGATTTCCGGGCAGAATTCCACGACATCCGGAGACGTCCTGAGTTCCTTGAATGCTTATCGCCAGATAGCTATACCACCTCGCAACGGCTGGCTCAAACGCTCCTGGAGCAAGGATCGGCAGGTATTGTCTACCCGAGTGTGAGAGAGAAGACGCATGGCGACTGCATCAGTTGCTTTCGTCCGGCCCTGGTGATGAATGTTCGCAAGGGACTTTCGCTCACCATAACATTCGAGAACGCCACAGCGGCGCCTACTTTCGTCGTGTACTCCTAAAGCTCTTTCTGCTCAAAGGACCAAGATCCGGAGTAAGGAAGCCACTTTACTCGAAGGCTCGCCGCAGCGATTCCAAGCCTTTAGCAGGTTACGTGCAGAATGGCATTGGTGTCTTTGGCACGTCGATTCAAGTGTTCCATGGCTTCTTCAGTTGGAAGAATGATCAATTCAACCTTGCGCTGCCGAGCTTCGCGTCTGACCTCATCCATGACGGGCATGGCTCCGGTACCCGTGCCAACCACCAGATGGCGGCATTTCCACGGTATCTCTTCCTCCAGAGAGAGTGGCGTGTGACCGAAACTGTCTCTAAATTTCTTGGATGGTTTTTTCTTGCGCTCCCGAATCTCTCCTCGGTCGATCACGATGTCATGGCAGTACTCAGTGCCATCGATCTGAATCTTCCCGAATGAGAAATGCTCGAACGTCATGGCGTATCAGCCTCCCTAATCGAGCTTACCCTTCGGGTAACGGACGTGCTCGGAGAACGGCGAGTTACTGGCCGCCGCTTCCCAGTATGCGCCCTGTCCAATCGAGCTGCGAGCGCGTCGAAAGCAGGTGTAGGACCGTTCCAGCGCAACTGATCCACGTCGTCAAAGAGCGCGATGTCTGTGCGGAGCGTTGCCAGTGTCCGAAAAAGCACTGCGCGGTCCCATTCGCGGCAAAGCGTCCCTGCGAGAGCGCTCGCGTTGGTGGCGTTCACCCGCCAATCGCGACAGTCGCGAGGGATGGATTCGAGATGAATAAACTTGGCAAGCACCGCCGCTGATGACTTCGCTCCCCAGCCAGGCAGGCCTGGATATCCGTCTGCCGCATCACCCACCAGCGCCAGATAGTCGGGGATTGATGCCGGCGAGACACCGAACTTCTGGACCACCCCAGTCTCATCCAGGATGACGTCGGTACGGCGATTCAACTGGACAATGCGCCCGCCATGAACACATTGGGCAAGGTCCTTGTCCGGCGTACAGATGATCACGCGTTCTACACGCGCATCGCTAGCGGCTGCAATCGCTGCGGCAGCCAGCGCGTCGTCCGCCTCGAACTCGACCATCGGCCAGACGACGATGCCCGCCGCTGAGAGGACTTCTTCGAGCAGTGGGAACTGCACCAGTAGTTCGGGTTCGATGCCCGCGCTCGTCTTGTACCCAGGCCACAATCCATTGCGAAAAGAGTAACTGGCCGGGCGCGGTGGAGTCGCTAGCCCTCGATGTGTTGGAAGAGTCCGATGCCGTCGCGTTCTTGCTTGAGCGTAGCCAGCACCGCCGCCTCAAGACAGCGGAAGACGACGCCCAGGCACGCAAAGTGGCCGTGGAACTGCTTGCGGAGACTAGGTTCTCACAGGCAAGGGAAGGGCGGCCCGCCCCATCACGCGCAAACGATCAAGATCACAAAAGGGCTTTACTTTTCCGCCGGTTCTTCCCGTCTTGCGGAGCGACTTGCCAACACCGTAGAAGGGGGAGACCGCTCTCAAAACGACGATCTCGGGGCGAGCAGGGTAGCGGGTCATATCTTTTGCCCAATGGAGTGGCGATCGGTCAAGTTTGACTCGAACGTCGAGCTTTCGAGGGAATGTGGAAAGTGTCTGATGATGATGATGTGACATTTCGATGTTGAGGTGCTAATTCGATGCTAGAAAATGCGGATCAAGGATGTGGACCGACACGCGAGGACGGTGACAGACCGCAAAGCGTCGAGAACCATGTGACCTTTGAACCCTTGCTGGACACCAATGAGGCTGCCATGCTTCTGAGGATGCATCCTAGGACGCTGCGGACAAAGGCACGTAATGGAGTGATCCCCGCGGTTCCAGTGGGAAGACGTTGGCGTTTTCGTGCCTCCATGCTGAATCATTGGCTTGGCAAAATGGCGGGCTGAATGTCTGTCTGGGTGAAACAAAACATCTCGACCATTTCCCAGAACCCGGTTATTCTGGCGATGTCCGCCGACACCGTTTGAACAAAGGAGGAGCTTTGTTTAAACGGACACGTTACCAACAAGGAAGCCTAGAACTGGAAAAGCGGAAGAAAGGTCCTGCAGTATGGGTCTACCGGCGGAGGGAAGAAGGCATCAACGGAAGACTCTTACACCGCAAGCTGCGGATCGGGGATGTGGAGGCATACCCAAGCGAATCTGCCGCACATGCAGCAGCGGACGCTCTTCGATTGACCATCAACAATCGTTGCAATCACAGGAGCTTGCAGCGAACCGCAATCATCACTCTTTGGGAACACTATTGTCGCGAAGAACTGCCTGTCAAAGCATTGTCCACGCAAGATTCGTACATCATGTACGCAAAGAATTGGATTGTCCCGCGCTGGGGCAAGGTGCAATTACAGCAAGTCAAGACGGTCGAGGTCGAGCGCTGGCTACGGGCAACAGAGGTGACAGGTGGGACCAAAGCCAAAATCAAGTGCGTCATGTCGGCTCTGTTCTCGCATGCCGTTCGTTGGGAATTCTGCAGCCACAATCCAATCTCGTCGGGAATACAAGTCGGAAGCGGTGGAAAGCGAGGCCCAAGCACAGGTGTACGCGTCAGTGCCAAGCGTCAAAAGTCGCCGCTAAAATTGACGGCAGAAGAGGTGGCGCGGGGCTTGACCGAGCTCGAGTTCCGCGACCAGCTCCTGGTGTTCATGGACGGGGCATTGGGAGTCCGTCGCGGCGAACTGGGCGCACTGCGTTGGATGGATTGCGATTTCAACAACCAGGTGTTCGACATCCAACGTTCATACTACTGGCGTCGGGGAGGGCATCTCACCGATACCAAGTCGGAGGCTTCGGCTCAGCCGCTCCCGATGCATCCTGCGCTCAAACATGGCCTGCTGGAGTGGAGATCACAGAGTCGCTACAACCAGCCTGGGGACTACGTCTTTGCTTCGGAGAGACTCAAGGGCAGCAAGCCGCTCGACTTAGCTGCGGTGCTGAATCGGAAGATCCGGCCCGCGTTCAAGCGAATCGGTATCACCGGTGTGGGCTGGCATACCTTCCGGCACACCGTGGGAACGATGTTGGCGGAGATGGGACAACACCAGCTCACCATCCGGGACTACTTACGGCACAGCAACCTGCACGTCACCAACAAGTACTTGCAGTCGACGACGAGGGCCAAGCGCCTGGCACAGGACAGGTTGATCGATGCCATCCTGCCTACGGGCTTGTTGCCCACGCCGAAGGTGATCCAATGAGGGTGGTTGAAGAAGCGCACTCTCGGGAACTGGGGTTCTCCCCTTATTGTCCCTTAATGTCCCCTGGTCAGGAAGGGGTCAGAGCTGTAAGCCATTGAAAACAATGGCGGGGTCGACGGGACTCGAACCCGCGGCCTCTGCCGTGACAGGGCAGCGTTCTAACCAACTGAACTACGACCCCGCTTGCGCGGTTAGTAGCAGATTTCGAAAGCACTTACTGTACTTTTCTTGAGAGGCTTTTGGAACACCTGCGATCTTGGCCCGTGTCAATTCTGGTGCCACTTCGTTTTCTCCTGCTACCGAGTGCAGTATAGCAGCTTCCTGGCTCTTGATGGGAGAGTTGAACGACGCGAACTTCTCCGTGGCGGTTAACCCCTGTTGAAGTACCAGACGGGCATAAGCGCAGGGTCATCTGGGTTCGCTTGCGGCCCATCAGTTCGGCAACCGTTCACCGATCCACGGCCATTACCAGTCGGCTGGCGGATGTGCCGGAGATCATGCTAATAGACCTTCAACATCCCTCCTGGCATACAGCTCTTGGAAGGGGGCTGCAGGCTCGACATTCAGGGGAAGTGCCGCTCGATGCGAGGTGAAATTCTTCAGCTCAGCCTCACGCACAGATCCTCTTACCAATGACATCGTACGGTCGTTTGGGGACATTCGCAGGGTGGGGGCTCTGCATTGTGGGTAGGGATAGTTGGTCCGCAATACGCGCCTGAAGTCAGCCTGGTTGGTGTCGCTGCTATCGCGCCTGCAATCGATATGGTGAAGACCGTTGCCCTCGACGACGGGCGACGGCTGCACTACTGACTTGGTACATGGCCACTGCGTACTGCGGTTCTATCCGGATATCAAGTTCGAAGATGTGATCAGCCCCACCGCGCAAGACAGCGTGCACCGAATGGCCAGCCTGTGCGGTTTTTCCCCGGCCGCCCGAATGCGGATAGCTCAGATACTCCTGAAAATTTGGCGGCCCGCCGCCGTTGCCCGATCTCACCCAGAGAGCGTTCGCTGTGCGAGTCAAAGAGAACAACCCGACCGCAAGGATCGCTATGCCTTTGCTGATCGCGCTGGTGCCCTCGGACAATATTGTCCACTCGTATGTTACTGATGTGTATGTGAAGGACGGTTGTAGGGCACGCCAGAGCCTCGATTATTAGGTCGTCCCAGATGCGACACACTGTCACGCGCGAGCTATCATGAGCAAATAAGTGGGCCAGAGCGTTGATGTTAACATCGGATCTCTTTTCCGGGAGGATCTGAAGATGACCAGACTTGGCACTTCTTTTAGTCGGCTAGATCCTGCGTTGTCATCCCGGCAATCACAGGCTGTCGCTCAGGAATTGGGGGAGAATCACGGGTTACGCGTTGATTTAAGAAGGTGGGGGAGATCAGGGCCTGGCAGATCTGGCGTCTCGGGCCGAGCAGCAATTGGGTAGACGAATAAACCCATCTTCAGACTTGCGCCAGCGGATTATCCGGTTTGGGTTTTCATCACCTCTTATCTATATTGCTTCAACAAAGGATCCTCATGGGACGAACAGAGTTCGACGAGTTTGCGTGTCGATATGAAAAAACGATGGAACGATCGTGTGCCATGTCAGGTGAATCCCCGGACTTTTATGCGAAAGAACGCATCCAGTGGTGCTTTCAGCGTCTGCGCTCATATCTTCCCACAGAGACTGTCTTGGACTTCGGTTGCGGTACCGGTGGTTCCATCGGTTACTTCTTCGACATCCTAGGCTGTAAATCTGTGATCGGCATCGACCCTTCAGGTGAAAGCCTTCAAGCAGCTCAAAAGAGGCACTCGGGGCGGAATGTGCGTCTAAGCACACCAGAGGCGTTTATTCCTTCTCGCAACATCCCATTAGCATTTTGTAATGGAGTCTTTCACCATATTCCCGTCTCTGACCGGCTCCATGCATTAGGTTTTATTCGCGATTCTTTGAGCGAAAACGGAATCTTTATGTTTTGGGAAAACAACCCTTGGAATCCCATCGTGGTATATGGCATGTCGCTAAATCAGTTTGACAGAAACGCGCAAACTCTGTCGCCTCGCAGTTCGGTCCAGATGTTGAAGGCTGCTGGTTTCCGTATCCAGTCAGTGGACTATTGCTTTTTCTTTCCGCACTTCGCCCGGGGATTGCGCAAGTTGGAACCAGCGCTGAGATGGCTCCCGCTAGGCGCCCAATATTTCGTGCTAGCGAGAAAGTAGTCTTTAACCGCCGGATCTATCCATCATTCGACAGTTTCCTTACCACCGCATTGTGTTAAACGTTCAAGTCTCGCGGTTGCCTAACTACTGCCGTTTCCGAACTCTGTCATGGCGCAGGGCTATTGCCACTGCCATATCGGGTAGCCAACGAAGGTATTCCTTCAGGAGCATTCCTAGATTCGTTACGTGCGGGGCCTCTCCCCCTGCGCCAACAAGCAACAAAAGCTCCGTATCCTGGCGAAACAGGCCTTCGAATACGTTAAGCCGATTACCTACCAAACCATAGCCAACTACCGAACCGGTACAGAGATCCCAACCGCAAGTTGCGCTGTGGGCTATAACCGCCAGATGTGATATCAGCGAAGTATGAGCTATAACCAAAATCTTGCTGTAAATTACGTCATCAGGCCACCAGGAAGCTCATCTTCATCTCAAGTGGATTTGTACACATCCAATTCTTCTTTTACCGAACTGGTACACGGATGTGCTCCACTGCCCGGTCGACCACACGGATCGCTTCAGCTGCATAGTCGGGTGTACGGTACTCTCTCAGCCGCTGCTTGGCTTTGGCTGCACAGAACCAAGTTGGATCTCGGTACAGTTCCAGCGGCGTCACCAACCGTAATACTTCGCATAGATAAGCATCAACCAAAACCACTCGCCGACGTGAACGAAGCCGAGTCCGCTTGCAATGCAGGTAGGAAACAAACGGCGTGCTGTCGACCCGACCTTTGACACCCGCCTCTTCATATGCTTCTCGTGCAGCAGCATTGGCGTTGCTTGCGTCCCGACCGACTCTGCCCTTCGGAAAGGTCCAGAGGCCGCCTCTGGTTCGCACCAGGAGAAATTCTGGTTCGCTGCGGTGCACTCGATAACACACCGCGGCCACGTGACTTCGATCCGGAATGGATCGAAGGAAATAACCTGGATGCTGCCACAATGATCGGCCAATTTGCCGGGATGAGAGACGTTTCGTGACGGTCATTTTGGGCTCCCGTAGACTCGCTTCCAAGAACTGCTAGTAAGAAAAAGCCATTAAAAACTTGCTTTACTCCGCGGCGAACCTATTGCTTAGTATCTCCGAGGGGCCCTCAATGTGCATTAACTTCTAGGACAGCATCAAGCTAGTAAACCCTCACGCATGGGATTGGAATCTCTATCTGCACTTGCTGTGGCGCCACCTGTTGGTTACCACCAGCATTCATGGAAAAAGCTGGACAACCAAGATAATCAGTGCCTTATTCAGATGAGCAGCAAGTTAAATGGCGAGGTACGGCAATTGCTTCAGGGAGCCGGCTCTAGATTAATCACCAGCAAGGCTATTTCGTCTTTCCCTAGCCAATAGGAGTCCATCTCATCTGGTTCTGGACATCCTGCGGTTCCAGGCAATGAGGTAGGAGAGTCTTTGGTAAGTTCATTTCTCGGCAGAAGGGAGTCGCCTATTGCCTCAATAGAAATTTTCTATTGGACATCTACCCCGGTGGCCGGAGCAGACTCGACCAAAGGGAGGCAGCCATGAACTCGGGAAATCGGCTTCCCCAACGCGCAGGGAGTCTGTCAACCGGAGGACCCACCTTTCTCATGTGTTCGCCCGAGCTCTACGACGTCAGCTACGTCATCAATCCTTGGATGGAGGGCAACGTACACCGCTCCTCAAAAAAGGAGGCAGGAGCGCAATGGGAACGATTACATTCTGCCATCTCGCAATTTGCACGGGTAGAGCTTGTGGAGCCACAGCCAGGCTCCCCCGATATGGTGTTTACGGCGAATGCCGGGCTGGTACGTAAGGGTGTGGTGGCGCTGAGTAGATTTCTTCATCCGGAGCGGCAAGGGGAAGAGTCGCATTTCCGCAAGTGGTTTGGTGAATCAGGATACGCCGTTCGTGAGATGCCTCCGGCAACCCCGTTCGAGGGCGAGGGGGATGCACTATTTGAATGGGATGGCTCGCGGCTGTGGGCCGGACATGGGGTACGAACGCTGCAATCCACGCATCAATGCCTCAGGGAAACCTGGGGCGTCGAGGTCATCTCATTGCGCCTGGTCGATCCCCGCTTCTATCACCTTGACACCTGCTTCTGCCCACTTTTCGGTGGGTACGTTATGTACTTTCCAAAAGCGTTCGATCACGAGTCGATAGCTAAGATTGAAATGAGATATCCAGAAGACAGGCGCATTTGCGTTGGCGATGCAGATGCTCTGCGTTTCGCGTGCAACGCGATCAATGTAGGACAGCTGATCGTGTTGAATGAAATAAGCGACGAGTTGTCGACTCAGCTGGAGACGCTCGGTTTTCGGGTCGTGCAGGTGCCTCTGGCCGAATTTCTAAAGGCTGGCGGAGCAGCCAAATGTCTGGTACTTCGCTTGAGCGAAATGGAGGTGACTCATGCCGCGGGGCCATCTTTTAGTTGCTGAAAAAGTCTCGATCGTAAGCAGAATGTAGATCGTCCGATTGAAGTATGTTCGGACATCCCCTCCCAATCTGAGCTTCAGGTAATCCGTTGTACGATCCCGCGGCGTTTTCCAACAAAGGCACTATGAAAGATGTTCAAGGCGTAGCCCACCCATCGCAGCTTGATGTTTACAGGCGAGGGATTCCGGGGGGCGTGCGGGCAAGAGGTCAGCAGCACAGACGCATAACCAATCACACTTGTAGTGCACGCAGCCGAGCCTGACCCATCGCTTTTTCTATTCGGCCCACTTCGGACCTTCTAGCGCCTCTCCACCCAGGCGAGACCGTCGGGAGCCGTGCCGGCTTCGACACGCCCGACAACCTCCAAGCTATGCAGATCGATGACATCTACATAGTCGTCTGGCGTACATGCCACGAAGGCGCGAGAAGCGTCAGGTGCCATAACAATGCCCGCTGCGCCTCTGCCAAGTTTGATTCGCTTGATCGTCTTGTGGGTAACGGCGTCGATAACCGTGAGATCAGGGCCGCGCAGCGTCGAGACTAGTACCAGTCTTCCGTCGGGGGAGAACTTCAGGCGGTTAGCGCCCGTCACATTGGCGGACAACGTTTGTGTGACCTCCTTGCGGAACACATCGAGGATGGAGACGGTCCCGTCACCTGCGTTGGCGACCCAGATTTCCTTGCCGTCAGGCGAAACATCAAATCCTTCCGATCCTTTGCCCACGCGGACTACCGTCTCCTTCCAATCGCCGCCAATTCCGGCCGCCGGCGGCGGCATGGCCGAGGCCGAGGAGTTAGGCACACCGGGAGGCGTGGCGGGATGGGGATTGCCCACTGTTTTCTCAATGATACTGACGGTGCCCGAGCTGACGTTGGTGGTGACAATCCGTTTCATATCCGGCCAGACGTAGATCATGTGGGTCCGGTCCTGCCCAGTACCCATTATCCAGTCGACCCTTCCGGTGACCGGATCATAACTGCCAATCGCCTTGGCGGCCTCGGCAGTGAACCACGTCTTTCCCCCCACGAATGTCAGACCGTGTGGCCCACGCAGAGCTCCCAGGTCGATTGCAGGCAAAGGCTTCTGAGCAACAAGATCGACGACGGCCAGAGTGTTGTATGCGCCGCCCCCGTAGTTCGAGACGTAGGCGGTTCTGCCGTCCGTAGAGGCGATCACTTCGTGAGGATCATTGCCAACCGGAACCTTCGCGATTACTCGGAGGCTGGAGGGATCGATGATCGCAAGGGTATGATCGCTTTTGGACAGCACCAACAAAGCGCTCGTGGGTGTTTCGGCGGCGCGGAGCACGCTCGAGACAAGCAGCACGGCCATCAGGAAAACAAACCATCTCCACCTAGCGTTCATGCCTGCACGTTGATCCTTTGGCAAAAGTTTTCGCGCTAATTCAATAACGTTCAACCGGGAAGACAAATCTTTCTATGTCCAGGTAAGCGATCGATTTACCCTTTTCTCGATGCATCTTACCGCAACAACCAGCGGAGAAGTGGTGGCCGTTGACACCCCAGCTCCGGAATTGGTCTGGATCGACGTTTGTTGTCGCCCACTGCCAGCTGCACTGCAGTTTTATTCACTCAGGAATCTGCAAGGATTCCACCCATTTTTCCGACATCTGAAGATAAGCAACAATGGGCCGATCAGCAAGTGCCTGCATACTGGAGAAGAAACGCTAGATTGTCAGGTCTCGGATAACCGCAATCAGACTGCTGGGTAGCTCAAAATGATCAGTTCAA
>CAZDYZ010000196.1:0-1872 GCA_964509525.1 uncultured Acidobacteriaceae bacterium | reverse complement strand
TGATCGGCGGCGCTTGGGTGCCCAATGCGTATACCTACACGGCGCTCAACGCGGCACCGGGTGGGGTCATAACCACGCCAACGCCAAGCTCGACTCTGACGGGCAGCAGCGTGACGTTCAACTGGACGGCGGGCACAGGTGCGTCGGCCTACTGGCTGGTAGTGGGAAGCACGGCGGGCGGGGACAATTACTTTTCGTCGGGGAATCTGGGCAACGTGCTGACCGCGACGGTAAACGGACTGCCAACGAATGGCAGCACCATCTACGTGACCTTGGACTCCGATGTCGGAGGGCAGTGGTTGAGCACCACCACCACCTACGTTTCAGGTCCATAAGAGCTAGGGATCACGACAGCTTGGAGAGGTGCAGGACGGGGCTGGATCAGCAGATGAAGGCCGCGGATACGTGGCCGCTAGAGGAGAGGAAGAGTTTTGGAACGCTCCGCAGAATGCAGCCCGGTGGTGAGGAGCGCCAGGCCTGGAAGGGTTTTTGTAATGCGATGCCTGAGATTCATCGTTATTCTCTCGATTATTTCGATTTTGCTACTATGGGTTGGAACGGCGCTGGCGGAAAAAACGCCTGCCGGGAAGGGATTGACTACGGCCGAATGCCTCGCCTGTCACAATGACTCTTCCTTGACCAAGGACGTGAACGGGAAATCGGTCAGTCTTTACGTGAACGAGGTCAAGTTTAAGACCTCGATCCACGGATCGATGTTCCAATGCACTGATTGCCACCAGGACGTTAAAGCCTTTCCGCACGAGCCCGCGCCGGCGAAGGTAAGCTGCGCCACCTGCCATCCCGATGAGCAATCGCATTACGATAGCACTTTACACGCCAAGGCAATTAAACCGGGCGGTATGAAGGCCGCTACTTGCGCGGATTGTCATGGCAGCCCGCACGAACTCCTCGCAACTAGCGATCCCAATTCCAAGGTCAGTCACGGCAACGTCTCGAAGACCTGCCGCCACTGCCACGGGCAGATCTGACGGAGGACTCGTTCCACCGTTCCGAAGAGTACTTACTCGGCGTAGATGTGAACTTGGCACTTCAGCAGTTGTTGGATTCACCCAAAGGTCGGAAGTAATTCTTCACTCACCGAATAGTGAGGATTGCGTCTTAAGGTGTATGGACGCAACCTGTAAGCCAGCGATAGCCAGCCACTCAGCTCTGTGGGATGTGAGTGCAGCGCGACACGCCAAGCTATTGTTCATCATTGTTGGCTTCATTGCTCTCGCTATGCGTTTCTTGCAGGTCTCTACACGGTCACGGATGGTGATGTGGGATGGCAATCGACAGATTTAGTGGCGATGCACGCTAGCCGAAGTTCGTCACGAAACTGTCGGTTTCAGCTTTCTTGCGCCTTAGGAGAACAGCAAGTGCCGCGCTTGCAAACGCGGCCTGTGAAAACACTGCAAGAGCGGCTATGCTGAGCGGTTTTGACGCCAGCCAGACATGCCTGGTGGTGGTTCCCGTTCGTCTCCTATATGTGAGGTGGTGTACCTCCAGTAACCTCCTTCCCTTGTCTAACGTCTGAATAATGAACAAATTCCGGTAAACTAGCACTAGCGTTTGCCAGGAGAATCTCGTGAAAGTAGTGATGCTGTGCGGAGGGCTCGGTACGCGTTTGCGCGAGGAAACCGAATTCCGGCCCAAACCGATGGTCGAAATTGGCGGTCGTCCCATCCTCTGGCATATCATGAAGCTCTATGCCTACAGTGGGTTCCACGAGTTTGTCCTCTGCCTGGGATATCGCGGCAACATGATCAAGGAATACTTCCTGAATTACGAGGCTATGAACAACGATTTCACCATCTGCCTCGGGCAGCAATCGCAGATCCAATACAACGATGTGCACACCGAGCAGGGGTA
>CAZDYZ010000195.1:0-3272 GCA_964509525.1 uncultured Acidobacteriaceae bacterium | reverse complement strand
CTGAGATCCGGCATGCGGATCTGTTACGAATACGAATGGTTCCTCATCGGTGAGGTGCTGCTGCCTTGTCGCGCAGCCACCGATCCATGCGATACCGCCGAGCTTTGCGTGGATGGGCTTGTATTCGCCCGCGTCGATGATCTTTCTAAATGCACCGGCGTGAGTCTTTCCGTCGATCGACGAAGCTGGGTGGCAGCAGGGTCGTTTTGCGCTCATGACACCGCCCGTGCACGCTGCTCTTCCCGCCAGCGAGCGGGTGGAACTCCCTCCCATGTACGAAAGGCGCGGACGAACGAATTGGCGTCGTTGTACCCGAGAAGGTACGCAGCTTCGTTCAATTCGAGGACGGAGTTGTTGAGATACTGGCGAGCGAGCTGGTGGCGAGCTTGCTCCAAAGCCTTTTGAAAGCTGGACCCTTCGTCCTGCAACCGCCGCTGCAGGGTGCGGGAACTGACGTGCAAGGTATCGGCGACGTCATCGATCGTGGGACGCCGACCAGTGAGTTTTTCTTGTATCGCGATGCGTACCCGTTCGATAAAATTCTCGTCCCCGTCTTCCTGCTTTAGCTCTTGATCAAACTGTGGGGCAAGCAGTGCGAGTAACTCGGCGTTCCGAGTGACAAACGGCCGCTGAGCATCCATAGTGCGAAACACGATGGCGTTGCGTGGGACTCCGCAATACACCGGACAACCGAAATGACGCTCAATGGTTTTCACATGCTTGCGCTCCTGGATGAACTCCACCTGCAGCGGCGACAGGTGCGTACCCGTACCAACGCGAGCGGTCGAGAGCACCCAAGCAAACGCGCACTCGATGAGCAGCGGAGGCTCACTTTCCTCCGCTAATAGCCACCGGAACCGAATGCTCCACTTATCGTCGTCTACCTTCTGCACGATTTCTTCTGGGCAGGTGAGCTGTTTGTAGCGCGCCATCTGGTTAATGGCTGCACCGAAGTTCTCAGATGAGAGGGCGGCGAGACCGATTGGGTGAAATCGCTCTGTCTTCGTCTCCGAGCCGAGCCAGAGGCCGATGGCCGGATCGGCACTAACTTCTCCGATCGCACGCCACAGCGCAAAGAGTTCCTCAGTCTTGAGTAGCACGCGCGGTTCTTTGCTACATTCCTGTGGGAGGCCCGCCCTGCGGAGGACCGAAGAGGCCTTGACCCCCAGTTCCTCCAACCTCTTAAAGGTGCTGCCAGACACGCGAAAGTGCTTATTCATCGGTTTACTCGGATTTGAGAGAAGCCATATCGATAGAAAAGCGATACTTGACATCCGAGCGCAGCAGTCTCTCATAAGCTTCGTTGACCTTCTGGATGGGGATGACTTCGACATCGGCGGTGATATTGTGCTGCCCGCAGAAATCCAGCATTTCCTGGGTTTCGGGGACGCCACCGATGCTCGATCCGGACAGGCTGCGACGCCGCGGAATCAGGCCGAACGCAGCCACGGCGAGAGGCTTCGGCGGTGCGCCCACGAGCGTGAGGTTGCCGTCGCGGCGCAGCAAGTTCAGATAGGCGTTGATGTCGTGATCGGCGGAAACGGTATCGAGGATGAAGTCGAAGCTCTCGGCATGCTTCTGCATCTCGCCGGCGTTGCGGGAGACGACGACCTCGTTTGCGCCGAGGCGCAGCGCGTCATCTTTTTTCTTCGCTGAAGTCGTGAAGACAACAACGTGGGCTCCGAGTGCATGCCCAAACTTCACGCCCATGTGGCCCAGTCCGCCAAGGCCGACCACGCCAACTTTCTTGCCTCTGGTGACGCCCCAGTGGTGCATGGGCGAGTAAGTTGTGATGCCGGCGCAAAGCAAGGGAGCAGCCCCGGCTAGGTTAAGGTTCGGAGGAATACGAACCACAAATCTCTCGCTGACCACGATGCTCTCGGAGTAGCCGCCATAGGTGACGCCACCCAGGTGCTTATCCGGGGAATTGAACGTGAGGACCATGTTCGGGCAGAACTGTTCAAAGCCTGCACGGCACTCGGAACAGGTACCGTCCGAGTCCACCATGCAGCCAACAGCCGCGAGGTCACCGGGTTTAAATTTTGTGACTGCCGAGCCCGCCTTGGTAACACGGCCGACGATCTCATGACCCGGAACGATGGGATACACAGTCGGCATGAATTCGCTCCACTCGTTACGCACGGAGTGGACATCGGAGTGACAGATGCCACAGAACAGGATTTCGATCTGAACGTCGTGTTCAGTGGGTTCGCGCCGGGTGATGGTGGTGGTGGCCAGAGGCGACTTTGCATTGGCAGCGGTGTAGGCTATTGCGTTGTACATATGGCTATTAGAGTCGTTAAGCTCACATTGTAATGTGCAAAACACGCCATAATGTATGCAGAACGCGCCAATTGCGGTTTCTGGAGCCGGGCGACCTTGAACCGGCTAGCCCCTGGCCAGGACTGAGGTGGCGACCGACGGGTCGCGAGTGGATCGTCGGCATCCAAAAGCAGCCTGATCCTCGGCCGCTTAGGACTGAGACTGCGGGGGCGTTTAGCGGGACCAATTTTGTCGCAGTAATCGGTAGAACTTCAGACTTGGCCGTAATCTGCCAGTCAAATGACCACATGGGGGAGCCAGCCACAAACTGTCAACGTGCTGCGCCAGCGTCAACCAGCTGGGGTCAACACGGAAGCCGATGACATTTCAAACGTCATAGCGCTCTGACATGGTTAGTCCCCTCTGGCAACGCGAAATCCAAAACTGTCGGAGCGCTCCGCCGGCACTTCTACATCCCGTGAAGCAGACCGCATCCAGGCCGGAATCGCATTCCACCCACCGCCTCGCATCACACGCGCGTTGTGGAACTTCGGCATGCAGGTCTCGACTGGGCGACCATCGTTGGGCGCGCCGCGATAGGTATCGTGATAGCAGTCCTCGACCCACTCGCCGGCATTTCCGGCCATGTCGTAGAGACCAAAGGGATTCGGGCGGAAACTCCCCACAGGACTTGTGTGGGGATACCGGTCTTCGCAATTCACAAATCCCGTTATCGTAATCCCCTGTGACTTGGCGGTGAGATCAGCACCATTCGCGTAATGGCACTGGTTGGCTTCGTTGTCGCCCCAATACCATGCACTGGTCGTGCCTGCGCGCGCAGCGTATTCCCATTCCGCCTCACTCAACAAGCGTCTCTGACAATGCCGGTGGCTGTCAAGTTCTTTTTAAGCGTACTCCCCCGAGCACTCCGAAGAGCGCGCCATTTCGCTCTAGTTGAATAAGTGCCGTATCCAACCAAGGCTCGCTTTCAATCAGTTGCAGGTCAGGAA
>CAZDYZ010000194.1:0-4084 GCA_964509525.1 uncultured Acidobacteriaceae bacterium | reverse complement strand
CCCGACACTGGACTCGCGCAGCGCCCAAACCGCTTTCTCATCGTTCTTGTCGTCGTAGACGCGAAGGCTCGGAGGACGCAGCTTGCCTCTCAACCTGGCGATCAAGTCATGGGCGCGTCCATCGGCCTCCGCCTGCGAGTCGCCGGGAAACTGCACCATCAGCCAACCTTTGCCCTCCGGTAACTGCCCCAGGGCCCGGGCATGCATGCCCTTCGTCTTCATGTTGTCGATCAGCTTGTCATCAATGCCCTCCAAACCGATCGGCTTGAACTCGACGATCTCGGCCACATCGTCTCCGGCCTGGTAGACATCCGGATAGCCGAGCACGACCAAGGTCTGATAGGGCGGGTCGCGAACCAGGTCCAGGGTAGCTTCCAGGATGGTGACGAGCGTGCTCTCGGATCCCACGAGTGCCCGGCCAAGATTGAAGCGACCCTCAACGTTCGGGATCAACTGGTCGAGGTTGTAGCCGGAGATGCGGCGCGGAATGTTTGGAAAGCGGGCGCGAATTTCGTTTTCATAGCGCAGGCGCAGTGCTTTTATCCGGGCCAGCATCTCGCCAATGCGTCCTCCCCGGCCGATTGCCTCGTCCATCTGCATTTCGGTCATCCATCCCGCGGTCATACGGATACCGTCGTAAGTCAGGACTTCAAGGGAATCGACATTGTTGGAAACGGGGCCAGCCATCTGTGCATGCACGCCACAAGAGTTGTTACCCAGCATTCCACCCAAAGTGCAGTATTTGTGAGTAGCCGGATCGGGACCAAAGGTGAGCCCATATTCGCCGGCCGCACTGCGAAGGTTGTCGAGAATACAGCCGGGATAAACCCGGGCTACCCTGCGGCTGGGATCGATTTCAACGATCTGGTTGAGGTACTTGCTCCAATCCAACACGATGGCCGTATTGCAGCATTGTCCGGCCAGGCTGGTGCCGGCTCCGCGCGAGAGAATGGGCGCGCCAAATTCACGCGAGATCCGGATCGTCTGCACCACGTCCTCAGGGCTCTTAGGAATGACCACTCCGATCGGCACCTGCCGATAGTTGGAGGAGTCGGTGGAATAGGCAGCACGGCTTCCCGCATCGAAGCGGACTTCGCCCTCAATGTGCGACTTCAACTCATCTTTCAGCCCCCTCAGCTCGATGTTGTTGATAGGGAGTCGCCGGGTTTGTGAAAAGGGACGGGAATCGAGAATTCTGAATGGATTCATGTGGAGTTCCCCAGGGCAAGCCAAAGGGATTCTGGTGAAGCTGGCCAAATCCCTGCGCCGATTTCGTTATGCTACGTGAATGGGAGGTAGAAGTGCGTGTTTCTGCGCAGACCAGAAACAACAGGTCTGGCGGCAAGTCGACGTGATGAGGTCAGCCCTATCATGGTGACAGGTGGATGGCGGGCGATCTTGGGGGGCCTTTTGGTGACAACAATTCCCATCCAGCCCTTAGTAACTTAACTTTGACAATAAACCACCGGTTCCCCCGCGGGTTCGGGCCACCTGGATCAATCTGATCCCCAATCGCCGATCGGGATACAGACGCAAACACGCAACGCTTTGCTGTGGGCGTCCCAGGCCGCAAACTGAACTCGGACCCCGCTTGTTCGCGCGGTAGCGTCACTGGCGCCGTGTGGTTTTGCTCAGTGTCCGCGTTGCTGCAACTCTGCCAGCATTTCCTTTGCATCGGGATCATTAGGGGTAAGTTGTACCAACTGCTGCGCGTAAGCGATCGCCGATGCCAGGTTCCCCTTGTCTCGCTCAAAGGCGATCAAACCTGTCAGCACCTGGCGGTCGGCCGGGCGCCGCTCGTGAGCTTGTTGCAAGATTGTGATTGCCTTATCTGTCTGTCCGGTTGAATTCAGCGCCACAGCATAGACATAGCTGTAACGGGTGTTGTCGGGTTGCAGCAGGGCGGCCCTCGCCAGCATGCCCAGGGCCTCCTGATATTGCTTTTGCCTTACCTTTAGCAGGCCGAGAGCATGAATGGGTTCGGCGGCGTTGGGCGCGGCGGCGACCGCCTTCTGCAGCCACTGCTGACCCATGTCATCCCGGTTCTGCAAGCGGTACAGATCGGCAAGATTGACCATGGCTGGAACATAGCCAGGATCGAGCCGGAGTGCGGTGTACAGTTCACTTTCCGCATCACTCGTCCTGCTCATCTGCACATAGAGCAGAGCCAGGTTCACATGGTCCTCGGGACGGTCGGCCACCGCCATCTCGCTATCGATCAACTCGGAGATGACGCGATCGAGCGCGGTCCTTTGATCTTGGCGCAAGAGATCAGGCGAAGTTCCTGCCAGCAGGCGAGCGGCCTCAATGCGGACAGATCGAATGGAATCGTTGAGCAGCGGTGCGCCCAGGCGAACCCGATCTGGTGGAGGAAGCGGCTCCAAGGCTCGCACGGCCTCACGGCGCACCAATGCATCGTTATCCCCGAGGGCGGATTGCACTGCCGCGACCGAGGAAGCAGTCAGGAATTCAGGAAGCAGGCTCAATGCAGTTGCGCGTGCTATTGCGGGCTCGGCAGAGTCGGTGATTAACCTGGCCAAGGACTTTTCCGCGCCAGACAATCCACGCCGCCCAGCGTCGATCGCCTCGACAAAATGCGGCTCTTGCCGGCGAGACGGGCCGTTCCACTTCTCAACCGTCACGGCAGCCCAGTTGTTGGGCTTGTCTTTATGGCACTGGTTGCAAGCGTTCGGCGTTCCGTAGGTGATCGAGAAGTCGGGACGAGGCACACGGAAACTGTGGTCACGTCTCACATCCACAACCATGTAAGTCTTGGTCGGCATGTGGCAGTTGACGCACAACGCACCGGCGCTGTCAGCCGCGTGATGATGATGTTGCTCGCCGCCAAACTTTGCCAGCGAATGACATTTTCCGCAGACCGAGTTCAAGTTCCCCTGGGACAGCTTGCCGCTGTGAGGATCATGGCAGTCAGAGCAGGTGACGCCCTCGTGGTACATCTTGCTCTGCAGGAATGAGCCCCACTCGTAATCCTCCTCAAGGATCTGGCCGTCGGCATAATAGACGCCTTCCTCCAGCAGGCTGGGCACATAGGCATCGAGGTAGGGTTGGCCTGGCTGGTAGTCGCTGGTGATGTCATGACGTCGCGAATGACAGGGGGCACAGATCTCAATCTCGGTGTGCGAGCGTACTTGCCCCTTCCAGTGCATGGTTCCTGTGTCCGGCTCCGGCGCCGCCCAACGCCCATCGGCAGGCTTCAGGTTGACGACCAGCCCGCTGTCGCCTGAGGTTCCGCCGTACGACTCCTTCTTGTGAGTCTGTGCCCAGGTCACGTGATTGGAGCCTGGCCCATGGCAGGATTCGCACGAAACATCGATTTCGGACCACGTAGTCGCATAGCTGTCTTTTGCCAGATCGTAATTCTTGCGGAGGTTGGTCGAGTGGCAATCGGCACACATATAGTTCCAAGTCTGGTTGCGCCCAGTCCAGTGCAAAGGGTCTTCGGGTGTTATCTTCTGGCCGGGGTAAAGGTCGAACCAGCTCTGGCCTGACTGCGGGTTGCGTCGGGAATCCCAAGCTACGACGAAGGCCTGCAATCGACCATTGGGGAATGGAATCAGATACTGTTGCAGCGGAAAAACACCGAAGGTGTACAGGAACTCGTAATCCTGGGGCTTCCCGTCGGGACCATTCGTGCGAACGTCGAACCTGGCACCCTTCTTGAAGAAGGTCGAGCTTACGCCCCCAGCTGTGAAGTGCGTATCATGGAAATTCCCCAGGACAGTGGAGTCGCTGGCCAGTTGCATCGCCTGCGCGTGATGGGAATTGCGCCAGGTGCTGGTCTGCTCTGCATGACATGGGGCGCAGCGCTCGGCGCCGACATAGGTTGCAGTTTTGCCCGGCATCAACGCTCGTCTGGCCGCCGTTCTAGCAGACAACCGCCACACAAGAAGGCCCAAAATACATACCGCGATGATGCCAGCAAGGGCAACTCTCAGCCGACAGCAATCAGCAATCGCCAACGTGTATCAACCAGCAGGCGCTCGCTAGTTAGAACGAGAAAAAAACCAAGCACAAAGCTGCCGCTGAGGTTGATCAGGAGCGTGCCGTAGGGAAAGGCCGACGC
>CAZDYZ010000193.1:0-11811 GCA_964509525.1 uncultured Acidobacteriaceae bacterium | reverse complement strand
CGGATCGGGCTTGGAGATTTCTCCAAATGCGATATTGCTGCTCTTAAGGGCTTCCTTCAGGCGCTCCACCGCGCGGTCGGTGTCGGCGTTGATGGCGTCGTTAACCTGCACCTGCAAAATGAGGTGGGTTCCACCTTCCAGATCAAGTCCGAGGTGGATCCGGTTTTGCAACGCGGCCAGCAGACCTTTACCGCTCAAGCTTCCCGGAATGCCGAAGATCCCAAACAAAAAGGCGAGCAGCACGGCAATAATCAGAATTGTCTTGGTGAGAAGATTCTTGTTCATACGAAACAGCAGTCCTGTTACGACTTGGAAGGGCCCTCCGCAGTTGTTAAGGTAACAATGGAGGAGCGAACAACTTCGATTTTGATATTGTCCGGCGGTACGCGCAGGATCACGGAGTCATCCTTGACGGACAGGACAACGCCGGTTAGTCCTCCGCTGGTAACCAGCTTGTCACCCGGCTTGATTTCCTTCAGCATGGCCTGCCACTTCTTTTGGCGCCGTTGCTGCGGCATGATCAAAAGGAAATAAAAGATTGCGAAGATCGCAACCATCATCAGGATCGGGGCCGACCCGCCCCCGATGCCCTGCGCCAACAAAACTATCTGTCTAACCATTCGTTTTGACTTTCCTGGAGACGCAGCGCCGAGTTTGCTCGCCTGAAAGGGGCACGGCTTAAGTCGTGCCCCAAAGCTGTTCTACACTCGAAGCCCTGACGTTTTGGGATATTTCGGAGTTCCAGCCGAACACTTGGTATCTGTCAGCCGGCGCATCAGCGCGGGTTAGAGACACAGCCCTAGCCTTTATCTTATCGCGTTTGCCGGATGCCGGTGTTCCCGACAAAGTCAAGCCCGCCGAATCGACCTGGGCCTACCGCCCTAACGCCGCACGACTGTTACGGAACGCTCAGATGTGGGGGTCGGACACCAGAAAGAAACTTCGCAAAACCTCCAAGTATTATAGCTTGCCGTACCCTGTGCATGGTGTCAATGTAATACGCCAGATTGTGGATGGTATTCAGGGTTTGCGCCAACAGCTCGTTCGAGGCGTAAAGGTGCCGCAGATAAGCGCGTGAATAACGGTGGCAGACATTGCACCGGCAGTTCGGATCGAGCGGGCCTTCATCGCCCGCGAAACGTGCGTTCTTGATTGTAAGGCGACCCTCAGAGGTGAATAGCAGCCCGTGTCGCGCTGCCCTCGTTGGCAAAACGCAGTCCATCATGTCGACTCCAGCGGCGACGTAATGGACAATCTCCTCCGGCGTGCCTACCCCCATCAAGTACCGTGGTTTATCCTCCGGCAGGAAGCGAATCGCGGCATCCACCATTTCGTGGGTCAGCGAACGCGGTTCACCGACACTTAGACCACCAATCGCGTAGCCTGAGAAGTCGATCGCCACGGTCCGCTGGGCTGATTCGCGACGCAGGTCAGCGAAAACCCCGCCCTGTACGATGCCAAAAAGCGTCTGTGTTTCCCCGCGCTCGGCAAACCAAGGCGTCTCGTGCTGGTGCGCTTCGAAATAGGTCTTGCTGCGCTGCGCCCAGCGCAGGGTCATTTCCATCGAGTCACGCGTTCGCGCGTGTTCCGCTGGATGCTCGATACACTCGTCGAACGCCATGATGATGTCGGCGCCCAGCCCAATCTCAGCCGCGACGGCGCTTTCCGGGCTAAAAAAATGAGATGAACCGTCAAGGTGCGAGCGAAACGCCACTCCATCCTCGGTCACCTTGCGTAGATTGCTGAGGCTGAAAACCTGGAATCCACCCGAATCTGAGAGGATCGGATGGCCCCACGCCATGAATTTGTGAACGCCGCCAAGCTTTCGCACCATTTCGACGCCCGGCCGTAGATAAAGGTGATAGGTGTTGTTCAGCAGGATCTGGACGCCGAGTTCTTCAAGGGTGTCCTGCGGCACACCCTTCACCGTCGCGAGAGTACCGATTGGCATAAAAACGGGCGTGTGGACGTTACCATGGGGCGTGAAGAAGCGCCCCGCACGCGCCATGCCATCGCGCGCCTCAATCTGAAAGTCAAACGACATCGCAGACGATTGTAGCTCTGTGATAGCGAGCTATGAGCGCAGCAAGAAGGCTCTCGGGTTTACTTGATCGCCCTACGCCTCGCAGCTGGCTGGGGTTTGTGCCCTACCGTGAGGATAGATGGTAAAGCAGGTTCATGGGTATCATCACCGATACATAGAAACCAGTCGCCTACTCCTAAGGCGGGTTCCCGGAAAATGATAGTGTGCTGCCTCGATTACCACGATCAGGTTGCCCCATGCCCGCGGAAGGAGCTACTGGAGGTGGCTCCCGGTCAGGGCCGCCGACGGGCCGGCCGATCAGGGTCTCGTGGCGCAGGCGGGCGACGATCGCCAATAACCGTCTTCCCCGCTGGGTGAATGGAATGCTTTGCGGCCTACCAACCGCGTTTTTCGGCTGCTTGCTGTCCACGGATCTTCGCCGATTGAGATCGGTTCGGAAATGCAAGTGCTGTAACACGTTTCGCGCAGTTATGGCGCGCTCTGCGCTTGTTTTGATCGACGCTTGGCCTCAAACTTGCTTTTGCTGACGATAGCGCGCCTGATGGTGCCATGCCCGAGCATCTCGGAGCCATCATGTGCGGTGACACGAAAGGTGTAGAAGCGCCCATCGAACTCTTCCAGCACGGCCTCGCATTTCACCAGGGCACCTATGCCGGCGGGGGCGCGGTGAACAATATTTATCGCCGTCCCGACGCTGACCTCATCACCCTCGCAGAATGGCAGGAGCGCTTCGAAACCAGCGGCCTCCATCCATCCGATCATGTTGGGCGTGGACAGCACCGATGGAAGCTCCTCACGCCACGCCGCCAGTGTGTTCTTGAACTCTACATGCTTTTCTACTTTGCCACGCGTGCCAACAGGAACTGGTTTGGCCATGAGTCGAGACTACCGTGATGGGTCGGCTGCTGTCACTGGTCAGAAAAAAATGGGGGAAGAATTGGAGTCGACCCGAGGAATCAGCCACGCCAAGCTACCAAGGACACGATGGCAATGACAGACGAGCTCCTCAAAGACGAAAAAGTAAATTCGGGTGTGCCGCTGAAAGACCGCTGCACGGCTGCGACTACATCGCGCTCTTCTGACGCCGTTTCAGGTCTTCGATGAACATTTGCTCAACCGGCTTGTCGCAGGCGCGCAGTACGTGCCGAACGCTGTGTCCGCTAACCAGATGGCAGACCTCTTCGGCAAGGTTCTTGGCATGGTCTCCTGCTCGCTCCAGAGATTGTGTCATGAACAATACGTGGAAGCTCTCCTGGCGAGGAGCACCTTCCTGGTTTTCCAGGTGGCGCAGGAAAATGAGATTGCGCAGCCGATCGAGCTCCGCATCTGAGCGCAGGACCGCCAGTGCGCGGTTAAGGTCACGTTGGCTGAAAGCGTCATGAACATCGCTGAGCATCTTTTCCAGCCGCGATGCCATCAGGGTGAGATCGCGAATGTCCTGCAGATCGATGCGGCTGCCTACCGCTGCAGCGCGATTGCCACAGTTGAGCAGCAGATCACCCACGCGCTCTAAGTCAATGATGAACTTGAGGCAGGCCAGCAGCTCGCGGGCGTGATCTTCGCTCACCTTGGTTATGACCGAGGTGACGCCCTGATCGATAACGCGATCGAGCGTGTCGAGTTCCTTCTCGCGGTCGCGCACGCCATCTAACAGAGAAGGCACTCCAGTCGCGATGCCCTCGGCGACGATGCCCGCGGCAATGCGTGCGACCCGGCAAGCCTGCAGCGTTTGCTCTCGAAGCTGTGCACAGATCGTGTCGGGATTAGGAGGCACCAGTTCGGCCGAACTCATGGATGTCTCATGTGGCCGCCAACCACACGGCTAAGCATGTTACTGGCGTCGCCGTTCTTAGCCAGCACTGCGCAGCCAACAAAAGTGACGGATAACTCATAACGATAATTGTTGTTTGTGAATTCTCGATGAAAGGTCTGTAAACTTCGTTTGCGCTTATTACTGAATGGCAAACGCGACTTGTAGGCATATTGATGGTTACTAGACTCGTGCCGGCACTGGCTGCCGTGGCAATGTGAAGTAGAACGTGGATCCGTGGTTTAGTTCGCTCTCCGCCTTGATGGTACCGCCGTGGGCCCGCACAACATGTTTCGCGATGGCCAGGCCGAGACCTGTTCCGCCCGACTCGCGCGAACGTGCCTTGTCGACACGGTAGAAGCGTTCAAACAGCCGTGGCAGATGCTCGCTGGAAATTCCCGAACCGAAATCCCGCACGTAGAATTGCACGCCATCTTCCGTTTCGCACGCCCCCACCAGAATCTTCTTGCCCGTATTCCCGTACTTCAACGCGTTGTCAATCAGATTGGAAAACACCTGGTGGATCGCATCCCGGTCGACTGAGACAGGAGACGACGCCGTGTTCATTACCGAGATCTCGATACCACGGCTGGCTGCGACATCCTGGAACATCTGTACCGCATCATTCAACAACTCGCGAACTGTGGTGAGTTGAAAGTTAAAGTTCTGCTCACCTGATTCGACGCGTGCCAACACCAGCAGATCTTCCGTGAGTCGCGCCATCCGTGTCGCATTCTTGCGAATGACCTCTATGAACTCCCGTACATGTTCTGGCACATTGTCGTGGTCGAGCAGAGTCTCGGAATAACCCTGAATGGAGGTGAGCGGAGTACGCAGCTCGTGTGAGACGTTGGCGATAAAGTCGCGCCGGGTTTTCTCGACGCGTTCGATCTCCGTTTGATCGTGCAACACAGCGACCGCACCGCCTCCGGGCATGGGCGCTGCCGTGACATCAAAGATTCGTCCGGAAAAGATCTTGGCCGCCCGCGCTACGGTCACGTCCCGGCGCTCAAGCGCGCCCTCTACTGAACTCAAGATCTCCGGGTCGCGGACCGATTGCACCAGCGGCGCCCCGAGGCGGATCCCGCTCGGGACCAGCCGCTCCATGCGTTGATTTGCCCATAACACACGGCCGTCCTCAGACACCGCGAGCACCGCTTCCTGCATGGAATTGAGCAGGGTTTCCAGAGTCTGCCTGCTGTTGTCCAGGGCCTGGAAGCCGCTCTCCAGTTTGCGTGCCGTCTTGTCGAGGGCGGAAGCAACCTGCGCGATTTCGTCGCCCGACTCCTCCTCAATTCGAGCCGACAAATCGCCGGCTGCGACACGCTCGGCGAAATCGCTAATTCGCATCAGCCTGCGGCCAATCGATTGGGTTCCGAATGAAGCCAACAGTATTGCCAGAACAGCTGCAAGGGCGGAACCTCCAATGAAATCGCGACGAATGCTGTGATTGGCCTTATAGATGGAAGATAGCGGATACGCCATGCGCACCGCACCCCCAGAAAACGGTACCGCTACGTAGAGCAATTCCGTCCCGCTTGTTTTGCTCAATCGTGTCGAGCTTCCCACCCGGCCTTGCAATGCAGAAATAAATTCTGGTCGAGTAGCGTAGTTTTCCGTCTTTGCGGGATCGGCCTCGGAGTCAGCCAGTACTTTGCCGGTGGAATCGATGACGGTGACACGTGCATCCGCCGCGCGCGCAGTCTCCATGCTCAACTCGCCCAGGGATGCAGCCGGGTGGTCTTCGACCTGGGAAGCGAACATCAGCGCCTTTTGACGAAGGGAAATCTCTATCTCGTCGCGCAACATGCCCTCCCACGCATGCTCGACGAATGAGTACAGGGTGAGCATGCAGGCGGCTACGATTAACAGCGCTGCAAGAGATAGCTTGAGGAAGATCCGACTTCTCAACGTCGACTCTTAGTTTTTAGGGACCTCGAAGCGGTAGCCTGCTCCGCGGACCGTCTTCAGATAGCGAGGCTCATCAGGATTCTCTTCGATCTTCTCCCGGATACGGCGCACATAAACGTCTACCGACCGCGGTGTGACATAGTGGGTGTCCCGCCAAACCGCGTCCAGCAACTGGTCACGGGTAAACACACGTCCCGGATGACGAGCCAAATATTCCAGCAGGCGGAACTCTGTGGCTGTGGTCTGAGTCAGCTTGCTGCGTACAGTCAGCGTCATGCCGCCGCTGTCGATCTCGATGTCCCCGGCCTTCACGACGGCAGGCACTAACGGGCGTTCGAAGCGGCGCAACACCGCACGCACACGCGCCACCAACTCACGTGGGCTGAACGGCTTAGGAATGTAATCGTCGGCCCCGAGCTCCAATCCAATGACCCGGTCCGACTCGCTCACCTTCGCGGTCAGAAAGATGACCGGGATCATCGTCAGGGTGGAAGTCTGGCGAATGCGCCGGCAAAGCTCAAGTCCGTCGCCTCCGGGAACCATGATGTCCAAGAGGAAAAGGGCCGGGGCTTGCTTCTCGGCCTCGGCGATCACACCGGCCGTCGCAGCGAAGGTGCGAACCCCATATCCGGCGGCTTCCAGGTGATGACGAACCAGCCGTGAAATGTCAGTATCGTCTTCCACGGCAAAGATCGTCTGTTTCACGGCTGTATTGTAGCCGAATGATGGCGTCTGGCTCTCATGTGTCGGTATCACACCAATAAGGTACACACATATGTGTTACAAGATGATGAACGTGGCCAATATCGGCCAGTGGAGACGTTACCATTTCGTTTCCACCCCAACGACCGACGCCGGAATCTGATGCACTGCGCCCTGAAGAAGACTTTATAAACGCACCAAGGGCAGGGCTACTGCACGACGGCACGATGCACGATGAAGGAGGCGGCGGTCGGGGGCCCCAGCCTCCCCCTAGGCCTCCAGCATTACTAGCCTCCCGTTTCTTGCCGTACATTATTTAACAGGGAAATAAAAACCGACTGCGGCAGTTTCGTGCTACGATTCCTGCCCACCGCCATCCTCGGGGTAAGTAAAGACTCTTAAGTAAGCGCAACGGTCATTCTCGCGCGGTTGCCCGCAGCACCGCAATGACGCAGGAGGCGCCCATGTTCTCCCTTTCCAATCCAACCGGCACATCCAGAATTGTCAACTTTTGCAGCCTGACTGCGGCCGCGATGCTCGGAGCACTGCTGATGGTAACGGGGCTTTCTACAGAGGCGGTTGCCGACACCGATTTCTGCACTGGTGGAATCCTCGACCAGGGCGCGCCGCTGGGACAGCAAGGTCCCGACCTGGTCATCACCAACATGACCTGTACCGTGGATGGTACGAAAGCGCCCTACAACTTCCACAACGTTTACCTCTTTGGCAGCGGCAACCAGACCGGGACCCTGACCTTCAACAACGAGACGATGGACTTTTACGCTGCCAACATACTGGTGCAGAACCAGGGCGTGTTGCAGGCGACCGGCATCGGGGCCAACAACGGCGGACAGGTGCTGACTATCCATCTGTACGGCAATCGGACTGACCCAGGCGTCACCTGCAAGATGATCCAGAACGGCAACGTGGTGGACGACCCTGCTTGCGGCGTACCAGACGGCAATAATGGAACTTCCGATGTGTGGGATTCGAACATGATGACCACGCATGACCCCACAAGCTGCGTCAAGACTTCACAGCTCAGCCCGCCAACGCTCCTGCCTGGCGGAGTGGATGACTGCTTCTACCAGTACAACGTTTTCGATATCAACGACATCGCAGGCGCGTATTTCGGTCACAAGGTGCTGGCGCTCTCCTATGGCGGAACGATCAACCTCTCCGGCTACAAGGGCGCGCAGGGCGGCGACGACACCAATCCCATGGTCAGCGGGAGCGCCTGGCAGCGACTGAACGCGACGCTAATGGGCAACGGCAGCGAGAATTCCCTGCAGCTCTCATATGCGGTCACCGATTGGCAGCCTAACGATTTCATCGTGGTGACGGCCACCGATTACCTGCCAGGACACGCCGAGAAATTGCAGGTGAAGAGCATTTCCGGCACGACGGTCAACCTCATCAGCGCGGTGCAGAACCCGCATTGGGGGCAGACCTATTCGCTGTCATCGGTTCCGTGCAATCCCACGCTGGGTTCGAGTGTGTGCGAATATGGGCCTGACCTGTTGACTATGCAAACTCCCGAGCAGCGGAACATCGATGTGCGCGCTGCCGTGGGGCTGCTGAGCCGCAGCATTCGCATCATCTCCGATGGAGGCACGTCGGGCTCGTCGTTCACCGAATACTATGGCGGGCACACTGTCGTGCGCCAGGGATTTCTGTCGTACCAGATCCAGGGAGTCGAGTTCTACGAACTGGGGCAGGGCGGAGCGAAGGGGCACTATCCGGTGCACTTCCACATGGCGCGCCTGACGCCCATGAACACCTACGTGAAGGATTCCTCCATGTGGGACTCGATGACGCGCTGGATCACGGTCCACGCCACGCAAGGCGTAACGCTAGCGCGCAATGTGGGATACAAGTCGATTGGGCACGGCTTCTATCTGGAAGACGGATCGGAAGCCAACAACGTGTTGAACACCAACCTCGGCGTCTTCGCCCGGGCTGCCGTGATGAATCAGCAGAACGACCGCTCCGTCCCCGGCATTCTGGCCGCCCCCGGCCAACCGGGCGCGGAGAATCCGCCTTACCACTCCGATTGGGACCATCCCACCGTGTTCTGGATGATGAACGGCTGGAACGAATTCCAGTACAACTTTGCGTCTTCCGCCGGGACCTGCGGGGTCTGTTACTGGCTGCTGCCGGGAGGTATCAGCGGTCCGTCGCAGTACGAATACTTTGAAGGGTATGCCGGACAACAGGTCGTCAGCATGGGCAGGGCGGGTTACAGTCCGCTGCAGAAGTTTGTAGGCAACTCCTGCTCGACCGCCATGTCCTCGTTTCTGAACGTCGGCGGCACCAGTCCCTGTCTGGGCGTGAACAACGATGGCAATTCGAACGAGCTGCAGGCGGTCAACAATCCGGCCGCTCCGGCCCAAAACACGCCGGCGGCAGCGCTCTACTACCCCTATCTCACTGGCTTACGCACCCCGACTCTTTGTTCGGGAAGTAGCTGCGGCAACCCGCAGGATGACCCACCATGTAATGGCCAGTCCGGCTCCGAGGGGAATTGCACCGTCACGACGCTGGAGCGCTACACCACTTCGTACAATTGGGCGCAGAAGAATTTCGCTGCAGTCTGGCTCCGCCCCTGGTGGTTCTTGGTGGAGAACAGCGCCATCACCGATATCCAGCAGGGTGGTGTGACGTTTGTCACCAGCGGCGGCTATACCCGCTCGGATGTGGCCCAGGGTTACTGGTCGCTGTTGCGCAAGAGCGCGCTGGTGGGCAACACGCAACCCATCGTGCAGGGAACAAATCTGCCGGCCAATCCCTATGCCTCCAATGGCGGGCCTTTTAACCCAAAAGGCCTGAGCTGCGATGTGCTGACTGGCGCCTACTGCCTGAAGATGGACCAGGGCATCAGCTACCCGTTGGAAATACTCAGCGTAAACCAGAGGCTCTTCAGCATCTATGATGGCCCGGCCTACCAGGAGAAGAACGCCTACCTTGACGTAATTGCTACGGGGCTGGGAGTGGGCGACAACCAGAATTGCTTCACCACAGGAGATGGAGTGCAGCGCACTTGCCCGGGCATCAAGTGGCTGTACGCGCAGGAAATCGGCCTTCCCGCCGATCCTGCCAGCCCGCCCGGCAGTCCCGCGTGTTATCTGCCCAATGGAGCCATCGCCTGGAAGCAGTCCAATGGCTTCTACTATCCGCCGGGCTTCCACTCCGACAAACTGTTCTTCCAGAACGTGGACATCCGGCACTTCGTCATCGAGCCGGAATTTCAGTACGGCACCTTCCTGACGAACCCCGGCGCGGTCCAAAGGCGCTATTGCACCTGGCGCACAGACATGTTCAACAACTACACCGATATCGACCGGCAAACCATCCTGAACGATGACGACGGTGCGCTCACCGGTTTGCTGGCCGATCTGGGACAGCAGGGAAACCGGGAAACCATTTCCGTGAATGAGGATGCCTTCTTTAACGCTCCCAAGGTGACCATCGAGTGTGCCTCTGATATTCACGATCCGGGCAACCCGGCAACCAACCCGCCGGGAACGGCGAACACCAGCCCGTACGAGTACGTGACCACGGCGACGATTGCGAAGTGTGGCATCAATCGCGGTGGATGTGCGGGCAGTTGGGGACCCGATTGCACTGCGGGGTCGGGCCCACAGTTCTGCTATGGCGTGCCGTTATATCGCCAATATTTCACGGACGATGAATACATGACCTATCAGAAGAACCCCAACACCTATGAACGGCCAGTCATTCGCATGATGGGCCAGGCCACCGGGCAGCGCAGCACTTTGACTGTCAACCACGGGAAATACTACATCGACGACCAAGTGACGTTGCAAACCCAGCAGCAGGCCGGGGCGGCAGAGTACAGCGTCTATCAGGCCGGGCAGACCTACTACACGTACTACATCTACGGCAAGCCCAGCTTGCACCAGTTCTATCAGATGTTTGTGGGCTACGGGCTCAACATGAACCAGGTCCTGGCATCAGTCCAGCAGTACAGAGTGATCCTCAATGATCAAGATTACATTTTCAACCCCGCCAGCAGCGACCCGCCGTTCATTACCGTGACCTATGACGACCGGCCGCTTCCCACCGGCACCGGCCTGGTCACGGTAGAGGTAAATCTATCGGCGTACGCCGGCGAATTCACCAACGACACTCCGAATTTCTGCCAGCCTCGTTCGTACTGCGCACCCAATCCGCAGAACAACCAGCAGTGTCAGTGCGCGCCCGGCACTGGGTGTACCGATCCTGGCGTATGCAGCTGGGCGATCAAGGACATTGATTGTCCCCTCAAAGGATGCTTTGCCTGGGGCATAACTCTACCTCCTACATTTCAAAACGGCATAGCTAAGCCGCCGGCGCCGGACAAGTTTTCCAACGATCCGAACTATGCCACCAACTGGGGCATCCCGTGGTATCTGGTGGACCAAAGCGTCTCAGGGGCGCAATGCCACTATAGCGTTCCGCCAGACTAGAGGCGGAAGATTGCTGATTTAGCTGTAGAACTGTGATGGCTCTCCTGATACAGCAGGGCGTTCCTTATACTCCAGGGAGCAACTATGGGCAGGACCACTTACGGATGATCTGCGTCAGCAGTATCAAACTCTGTTCAACAGTTGTGTCATCAATCCGGGCCGGCAGGGTGCGGTGAACAGCATCACTGCGCGCATCATGTCGAACCAGGCGCCCTATCAGTCGGTAGGCGGCCCCGCTGAGGATTTCCTGGTGTTTTGTGTTAAGGGCAAAAGCACGCGTCGAGCAGACCGCCCTGTTGCCCAATAAGAGCCGTTTGGGCGTGACGGTGCCCGACTTAGATAATCCATTCCTAGAGCTCCAAGGTCTTCAGATACGCGCGGAAATCGGCGCCCAGATCGTCGCGCTTGAGAGCAAACTCCACAGTCGCCTTCAGGAACCCCAGCTTGTCGCCGGTGTCGTGACGCTTGCCACCAAAGGTATATCCGTAGACCTTCTCTTTCCTGAGTAACTGCTTCAGTCCATCGGTCAACTGCAATTCGCCGCCGGTGCCCAGGTCAGTAGAGGCCAGCATCTCGAAAATTGCCGGCGTCAGAATGTATCGTCCGATGATCGCCAAATTCGACGGCGCATCCTCAGGCTTCGGCTTTTCGACAAGATTCGACACCTCAAATAACCGTTCGCCCCACTTGCCGGGCACTGGTTTGGCATCGAGCACGCCATAGGCGGAGATCGCTTTGCCTTCGACAATCTGAGTGGCCAGCACCGAGCACCCCGTTTCGTTGTAAACCTCAATCATTTGCTTCAGGCAGGGAACCTCGGCGTCGATGATGTCGTCGGCGAGAATGACTGCGAAGGCTTCATCGCCGACCAATTC
>CAZDYZ010000192.1:0-3081 GCA_964509525.1 uncultured Acidobacteriaceae bacterium | reverse complement strand
TAGATCCCAGGAATCAGGGATGTGTGGCCGCTATCGTCTTTCCAGACGCAAGCAATTGATCGCGGAATACTTCAACATCGACAACGAGGTCGATTGGGAACCTCGCTACAACATCGCCCCGTCTCAGCCCGTCGGAATTATTTGCCAAGATCCATCGAGACCGGAGCGTCACTTCTCTCTGGCTCGCTGGGGCCTGATTCCGTCCTGGGCCACGGACGCCAGCATCGGCTTCAAGACAATCAATGCACGCTCGGAGACGGTCGCGAGTAAGCCCGCCTTCCGCGATGCCTTCACGAGCCGCCGGTGCTTGCTTCCTGCTGACGGGTTTTTCGAGTGGCGGCGAAGCGGGAAAGAAAAACAGCCATTCCACTTCGGGATGCACGACGATTTCCTGTTTGCATTTGCTGGGTTATGGGATCAATGGAGAGACCCGGCCGGCGCGGTGATTGAGTCCTGCTCGATTCTAACCACCACTCCGAACTCGCTCCTGGCGGACATACACGATCGAATGCCGGTAATTCTGCGGCAAGAGACCTACGATTTGTGGCTCGATCCCGTGTTCAAGGATGCGAAAGCGCTTGTAGAGGTTCTGGTGCCGTTCGACGCTGCGCATATGAGACGCTTTCCGGTGAGTACAAGAATTAACGCTGTGACGAACGATGACCCGGAATGCGTTGTGCCGAGCCCTAGCTCATTACCAGCCCAGAGTGCCCTTTTCGGATAGGGTCGCAGATGTCCTGTTCGACCTCTCCCCGAGGAGTAGCTTACTTGGGAACGATCTGGTGTACCGCAAGGTCCAGCTGGCCTACCCCTGACGCGCTTGCTTTACCATCTCGACGAACACTTCTCTGGTCTGTGACGGATCCCTTACTTCTCGTAAGAACGCAATTCGGGTACCATGCACGCCGTCCTGTGTTTTCAGGCGCAGATGGAAGCCGAGGCGGTCGACCGCAGTCATTTCGGCCTTCTGCGCCTCAAGCCCAGCAAAACGTTTCGCGAGCAGAATGAGCGCGTCCCTATGGTCGGCATTCATGTGCTGCATGATGTCGTTCTTGTGCTCTGCCAGTGGATCGGATTGCGCTTGGGAATACTCCGAAGCAGCCACCCATCCCATCACCCCGAAGCCTCCCACGTAATAAACGTCCACTACATCCATTCGGTAAAAGAAGAAATCCTCGAAATCGACCCAGTATTTGCTGTCTGGGTAACGCGTCAGATAAGCCGCACGTGCAACGGCCAGCTCTGATTCCGGAATTCTGCTGACGGTTCCAATCAAGGTGACTCTGGATGCGCCAAGCGGATCGCCGCTGGCGCCAGGCTCTGTTACAAACAGGCTGGCGCGTGGGTCCGCCTGCAGGTTTTGCGTGTGCATGGCCATTGTGCTGATAAGGAAGATGGGCCGACCCTGGTTGTCGAGCCCATAAGGCATCAAGGATCCGAAGGGAAACCCAGGCTGTTTCTTGGAGAGGGTCGAAAGGCTGCCAATACGGCCCAGGTGCAACAACGTGCGCGCTCTTTCGGCGAACGAAGGTTCGGGGACTGCAGGCTGATCACTCGTCGCGCCACCGGCATGTTTTCCGAAGGATGAGGAGGACATTCTTGATCACATCCTGTATTTCTGTCGTCCAGTTCTGTGAAAACAGTGTGAAGAACTCAGCGGATTTCTACAACAAGAATTGCAAGTAATTCATATTCAGTAGTTTGCAGTTAATCCCTAAAGGTCCAAAATATCTTCAAATTGCACCAACCTCGGGCATTGACAAGGCTCTTTTCTATATTTGTCCTTCGCCATTAATAGGTCCGTCTGGAACTGATTGACTTGCGATGGGATAGAGACAAACAATCGGAATACATGCCAAGTCTCTTTTTGTCCCTCTTTCGATTCGTTCGACTCCTGTTGAGCGGTCATGTTGCGATAGCGATGGAGAACGCCGCCCTTCGGATGCAGATCGCGGCCTTCCAGCGAAAGCGCCAACGACCGGTTCTGACCACCGTCGATCGGCTGTTCTGGGTGGGCTTGTCCCTCGTTTGGCAGGCATGGCGAGGTTCGCTGCTGTACGTGAAGCCGGACACGGTGATTCGCTGGCAACGCGAGCGGTTTCGCAGATTCTGGGAGAGGTTGTCCCAGCCGCAGCGCCGTAGGCGAGGCCGGCCGGCCACCGCTACCGAGATTCGCCGTTTGATTGAGCAAATGGCGGCGGCCAATCGGCTCTGGCGCGCGCCACGGATTCATGGCGAGCTGAAGATGCTCGGCATCGCGGTGTCCGAGCGTACTGTCTCCCGTATTCTCCGAACCCTGCGCCCGCCACCGACTCAAACCTGGAAAACGTTTCTGCACAACCACCTCGGCCAACTGGTGTCGGTCGATTTTTTCACCGTACCGACGGTCAGCATGAAGGTGCTGTTCGTGTTCCTGGTGCTGGAACATCGTCGTCGCCAGGTGTTGCATTTCAATGTGACCGAGCATCCCACGGCGGCTTGGACCTCTCAACAAATCGTCGAGGCCTTTGTCGATCGGGAAGCGCCGCCGTATCTCATACGGGATCGGGATGCCATCTACGGCAGCGAAGTTCGTCGGCGGATCTCATCTCTGCGTATGGAAGAGATACTCACCGCACCCCGTAGTCCCTGGCAGAATCCGTATGTCGAACGCCTAATCGGTTCCATACGAAGAGACTGCTTGAACCATTTTGTGATCCTGAATGCTAGGCACCTCAGAAGAACCCTCGCTTTGTATTTCACTTACTATCACGAGGACAGGACTCACCTCGGGCTTGAGAAGGACACTCCTGATGGTCGAGTTGCGGCCTCACCGGCGCCGAGCCACAAAATTATTTCTTTACCGCGACTCGGTGGTCTTCTATGAGAAGGTCGTAAAAGTCAAGGCCGACGTGGCGGCCATCCTTATTTATTTTCTCCCGAGATGCATAAACCTCTGGCGGTGACTTGGGGAACTGTCAAGGGCGTCCCCGCAGGGGACGTTTATCTTGACCCTTGACAGCTCCCCAAGTCACTTCATAATCGAGCGGGGAACGAAGTGAAACGCAGTTGAGCTTCGTTCCTTAGTTGAGTGGGTTCCGG
>CAZDYZ010000191.1:0-2403 GCA_964509525.1 uncultured Acidobacteriaceae bacterium | reverse complement strand
GGGAAGTGAAGGGGTTGGTGGCGGCGAAATTTACCAGGTAACTGCTCGTGAGAATCTCTTTCACCTCAAAGAAGTTGGTGATCGACGTTGTTCGAATGGCCTGCAGGGCATTCTGTACGCCGGCTTGAGTGACAAACGTACCGGCGAACGGGATTAGCCGTCCCGGGGCCCCGGCGTACGTCATTTCGACGTTGATCTCTGCCCCACAAGATTCCACCGTGTTAATGGTGACGCAAGGCGCGGCGCCCACGCCGTCGGGGACCAGCAAATCCAGGAACGCGGGAACCGCGCTAGCGTCTCTTATCGCCGCTTCGTAGGCGGCAAAGAACTGTTGCACGATTGCCGCACGGCCGGCGTCGGTGGTTGGCGAAGCATTAGCAGTGCTCACTCCGGTGAGGACTAGAAACACCAACGCAACCAAGAGCAATGACCAACGTGATTGTTTGCTAAACATTGAAGACTCCTTTCAATTTGGAAACAGAAATTTCCTTTTTCGATTCACGGCCGACCGTCAGCTACGCCTGACCGCCCCGCCCGTATCGCGCCATCTTTCCTTCGTCGAGTGCTTTGCGGCAGCAGTGAACTCGCGGAATTCAGATGTCAGCCGCGTAGCTGTGAGTTGTCCCGAATTAGGACCAACTGCTGCCATGTCGGATTTGCCGGATCATCCGGATGAACCAACAGTAATTGGGATTTGGGAATTCGGATTTGGGATTTTAGATTCGCCGTGGCTCGTTGCTCGCGACCCGCAGCAGTTCACTTCCGGCAAGCAGGGAGGCCCCGACCAGGAGAGGGGTTTTCCCTCGCACCCGGACAAAGGTACCGTTACGGCTCCCAAGATCTTCGAGCACAAAATCCTCTCCCCTTTGTAGGACGCGGGCATGCCAGCGGCTCATGAGTTTGTCTTGGGGAAAGGTGTAAGTCCCTCGCGTGCGACCGAACCGGACTTCCGTAGACCGAATAGGATAACTTTCGGCTGCCTCACCGTTCTCATCCAGCCGGATCATCTCGGCCACGGCAACATCCAGCGCATTGGTGATGTCCCGCAATGTCGCACCAACCTGTGTCACAGCGGACATTGCGCCGGACAGCTCGTGGAACTGGAGCACTTGCTGGCCGATTAGCACGATGTCCTCGTTCTGCAGCGTACATCCGCCGGTAAGCATGACGAACACACTTTCGGCGCCGCCGCTAAGATCCTCAACAAAAAGTTGCCCTGCCTCGACGAACACGCGTGCATTCAGGGGCGCAAGACTCGGATCCGCCGGGAATCGGATGTCGCCTTCGTAGCGGCCGAGGGTTACGCTGTCCAGAATCGGATATTCGGGACCCAGGCTTCCGTCACTACCGACTGTTTGGAGCTTGAAACCACTACGCGACGGCTGGAGGGTAGGAGTCGTGGGCCCGGCTCGCTTCCATACGACTTCGTACAGGGTGCGCTCGTGCGCCGTCCCTTTGAGAAGAAACCGGCCGAGCGAATGGATCTCTGATTCACGCAGGCGCACCTCTTCGTAGACGGCGTCGGAGATGACGATCTGTTCTGGTGCGGTGACACTCTCTACACGGGAGGCAACATTCACCACATCGCCGAAGATATCGTTGCTTCTGACAATGCCGTCGCCGTAGTGGACCCCGATGCGTATGGCTACCCGGTCGGACTCGGGCCGCAACGAGTTGACCTTTGCCCAATTAGTCTGCATCTCAATGGCTGCCGCCACAGCCGATTGACATTTGTCAAAGGCCACCATCATACCGTCGCCGATAGTCTTGAGCACGCGGCCGCCATGCTTGACTGCAACTTGGCGCAGAGCATCGTTACATTGGTGAACCATCAGCAAACCAGCGGCGTCTCCATGTTGCTCGAAGTACGTCGTGGAACTGTGAATATCGGTGAACATGACGACGATAGGGCGCCGCAGCCTCTCCAGTTCCCGGAGATAGCTCGGGTCCATTCCCGCATTCTCCAGCAGCTTGGCTACGATTGTCCTGGATTCTTGCTCTGCCATGTCTTCAGTTTCGGAACCCTGGAAGCCAGAACCGGTTGCTTCATCGTGTGGAAAATTACTACGCACCCGATCGTGCCGAGCTACTTCGCTTGGGCAACGCACGCTGGTGGTTCGTTGCATCTGACTCTTTGTTGATGGTTCGCTGAAACCTACAGAGCTGGATTTATGTTAAGTTGTTGCGGACTGGGGTGAGCTAGGAGCCAACTCCCGACCGGGATTGTCCCCAGACCTCGTCCTTATTGGAGTCTTCATTTCAGTTTTCCCTTAGGCCCGGCTTCACTCTCCTCAGCCCAGGGTTGATCACGATGGCCAATACAGAAAGGATCGGGAAATACCAAGTTCTCGAAACCATCGGGCGCGGCGGCATGGGAGTCGTTGTTAAAGCGAAAGATCCGTC
>CAZDYZ010000190.1:0-3287 GCA_964509525.1 uncultured Acidobacteriaceae bacterium | reverse complement strand
GGCGAAAGAAACAGGTTGCGCGACAGCTGCATGGTGAGGGTCGAGGCGCCCTGTGCGCGACTCTCCTGCATGATGTCGCGCCAGGCCGCGCCGAAAACACGCCAGACGTCTACTCCCCAGTGGCCTTCAAAGTCTTTGTCTTCGGTTGAAATCAGCGCGTCCCGGAGCACTTTGGGAAAGTCGTTGTAAGTGTCGATGACCCGCCGCTGCAGCGCAAATTGACCAATTACGCGATCCTGGTCGTCGTAGAGCTGCGTGATCGTGCTGGGGCGGTAGTGCTCCAGCTCAGTAACCTGCGGAAGATCAATGGAGTAAACCAGCAACAATCCTGAGGCTGCTCCAGCTGCCGCTGCGACCAGGATCAGCAGAGCGAAGAGGGCATTGCCGACGAGCTTGCGTCCGGCATGGGGCGGTTCCACTGTGGGTTCCGTGCTGACAGAAGGCTCTTCTACATCGCGCTTCATCGTAATTGGACGCGGGAGCTGGTTTCAGCATAGCACTCCAGCGGAAAAGCGTTGGTGGAGAGTGGCCAGCTCGGGACCCGTCACAGTTCGAACGGCTCCGTTAGGACATTCCAATGGCGGCCTTTGCAAAAGCGGATCGCGAAAAGAGAACAGTGCCGATGGAAATGCCGTAAGCTGATAGCAGACGGGTAAGAGTTGACAGCCGCATTATGGTTATCCACGTGTTACATCTCGGGCTGGTGCCGTATGGAACTGCTTTACAACTGCAGCGTACGGTGATGGAGCTGCGCAAAGCCGGCCGCATTGAGAACAGTCTGCTGCTGCTGGAGCATCCGCCGGTGATCACGCTTGGCCGCAACGCAAAGCTCAGCAATGTGGTTGCGCCGCCGGAGTTCCTGTCGCAGAAAGGCGTCGAGTTGTTCGAAATTGATCGCGGGGGCGACGTAACCTTTCACGGGCCTGGGCAATTGGTCGCTTACCCAATCTTTGATCTGCGAAGTTTTGAGCCCAGGCTTGGCGCTGTGGATTTTGTTCGGCGGCTGGAAGAGGTCCTCATCCGAACCTGCGGCGATTTCGGCATTGGCACGCAGCGAATCAAGGGACTAACTGGGGTGTGGACCTACGCGCTGCGTAACAAACCGGAGGCCAAGATCGCCGCCATCGGCGTGCACATCTCGCGCGGCGTTACGACCCATGGCTTTGCGCTGAACGTCAGCGTTGAACTGGATTTCTTCTCGCTGATTGTGCCCTGTGGCATCACCGGCAAGCCGGTTACCTCGATGCAAAGAGAGTTACAGAAAGTGTTGACGATGGAGGAAGTGGCGACGGCCACGTCACGTAATTTTGGAGGTGTCTTCCGGGCCCAGATGCTGTGGCTGGAATCACTGGACTACCTGCTCGGAGAACAAGCTGTAGCTTCGCAAGGTCCCGCCAATCAGGATATCCCGGCGCGCCCTCCAAAGGAATTGCGCGAACTGCATGGCGAAGGCAGCGAGTTGGCATGAGCCAACAAACAGCAACTTGCAAGGGCATTTGTATGTTTCGAATCTGTGCCTCGCTTTTGCTGACGTTCTTGTTACATCTTGCCGCGGCGCAGCAGCCCAGGCAGCACGACAACTTCGCCCCCGAATCCCGATCCGACGGCTGGGCGACCAGCGATGCAAGCTCAGCCGGTCTCGAGCGGGCAGCGTTGCTGCGCATGGAGCAAGCAATCGCAAGCGGCGAGTTCAAGAAGATCACCAGCATCCTGGTGGCGCGTCACGCAAGGCTGGCCTACGAAGCTTACTTCAACAGCTCCATCGACAGCTTGCGGGATACCCGCTCGGCAACCAAGACCATCACCAGCATGCTTGTCGGCATTGCGCTCGATCAGCATTTGCTGCCAGGTCTGGATGCAAAGCTCGCCAGCTATTTCCCGGAGAAGCAGCCATTCGCCAATCCCGATCCGCGCAAGGCGGCAATCACCATCGAAGACGTACTTACCATGAGTTCGCTCATGGAATGCGACGACTGGAATGACTTCTCGCGCGGCAATGAGGAACGCATGTACTTGATCGAGGACTGGGTCAAGTTCTATCTAGACCTGCCGGTCAGGGGCTTCCCGCCGTGGGTGAGCAAGCCGCGAGATTCACCATATGGGCGCAGCTTCAGCTATTGCACAGCGGGCGTAGTCACACTGGGCGGCGTGCTGGAAAAAGCGGCGCACGAGAAGCTGGCTGACTTTGCTGCCACGAATCTGTTCCGACCGCTTGGCATCCAAAGCGTGCAATGGAGCTATTCGCCCCTCGGGCTGGCGATGGGTGGCGGCGGACTGCGATTGGCAAGCCGCGATCTGCTCAAGCTGGGCCAACTCTACCTGAACGGCGGGAGCTGGAACGGCAAGCGCATCATTCCGGAAAGCTGGGTAAAAAGCTCTACCACGCCGCACGCGCAAATCGACGAGCAGACGCAATACGGCTATCTATGGTGGCTGAAGGATTTCAAGACGGGCGATAAGACGTGGTCCGCTTATTTCATGTCAGGCAACGGTGGCAACAAGGTCGCAGTTTTCCCCCAGCTCGATATGGTCGTCGTAATCACTAGCACGAACTACAACACCAAGGGCATGCACGAGCAGACAGAGCGGCTGCAGACGGACTACATCCTGCCTAGGTGATGACGAAACTGTACAGTGGAAATGAGACGCGGCAGCCGTCCGTTCAGCTTGGTGGCCCCAATCCCAATGGCTCTCTCAGAAAAGCGTAGGCAAGGCAGGCCCTCGACTTCGCGCGGGGGCAGGCTCCGCAAAACGGCTCAACTTGCCTCGGTTAAGCTGTCCGTTTATCGTTCTTTTGCACCCCATGCCTAACAAGAAGCGGCCCAAGCACGGCAATTCGCCTAATAAATCAAATAGGAACGCACGCCCGAACCCGAACGAGCGAAAGTCTCCTTCGAGATTCGCCTCGAAGGCCGGTAGCGATGGTTCTCCGTCGTCTTCTCTTCGCACATACAGCATTCCCGACTACCGCCTCGAACATCCCGAGTTCCGTATCTTCATGTCGGGCGAGGGTAAAAGCCTTGAGTACCACGTCGAGGGCGACCTGAGCGCTCCGGCGCCGCCGATTCGCGAGTCAAAATACCTGTCGCGCGCACAATGCATCGCGATTTATCGCTGGATGCTGCTCAACCGCCGCATGGAAGTGGCGCTGGAGAACCTCTACAAGCAGGGCAAGGTGGTCGGCGGCGTCTATTTCGGGCTCGGCCAGGAAGGTTGCTCCTGTGCGTCGGCATATGCTCTCGGGCCTGACGATTGGCTTGGACCAATGATCCGCAACCAGGGCGCTA
>CAZDYZ010000189.1:0-1558 GCA_964509525.1 uncultured Acidobacteriaceae bacterium | reverse complement strand
CAGACGATCACTGAACTGGGCACCAAAGCAGATCCTAGCCACGACCGTATTAAGGTCAATGGCAAGTCACTGCCCTGTCCTGAGCGCCACGTGCACTTACTGCTTCATAAACCTCAGCGATACGTGACTACACTTGCTGATCCGCAGGGCCGCCCCACGGTTTCAGATCTGGTGCGCGGAATCGGTGCGCGAGTCTATCCCGTCGGCCGGCTCGACTACTTGAGCGAAGGGCTGCTGGTGATGACCAACGACGGCGATTTGGCCCAGAAGTTGATGCATCCGTCCTCTCACGTGGCAAAGACATATCTGGTTAAGATCAGCGGCAAACCCTCGGATGATCAGATCGAGAAGCTGCGGCGTGGCTTGAAGCTTCCTGCCGACCGCGCGCCTGTGAAAGTGCCCCCCGGCAGGTTGCCGAATCTAGCATCGAAACGGCACTCCAGTGCCGTGCACACCGCCCCGATAAGGATCAGAGCCCTGCGCGAGGGTGCCAATCCATGGTACGAGATCACTCTAGTCGAAGGACGCAATCGGCAAATTCGCCGGATGTTCGAGCAGATCGGGCATCACGTCGAAAGGATCAAGCGTGTGCGTTATGGCCCGCTGAGATTGGACGTTGAGATGGGAAAGTTTCGGCATCTAACGGCGGCAGAGGTTGCGCAGCTGAAGGCTGCAACCCGACGTCACGTAGCAGCAAAGGAACGCAATAGGGCACCATAGGAGACCGTCTTTAGGCGCTCTGTTAGTGCGGGCTTCCGACCCTGGGCTACCTGGTTTCGAATCAAAGCGGAAATGAAACTTTCAACAGCCTTCCAAAGCAGAACCCCTTCTGTGCTTTTACGCCGGGCAGTGACCCGCACCGCCCAAAACAGCAGCCTTCGGCGTGGTGCGGTGGAGATAGGATGACAGGTCTCGCGACACTGGTTCCGGCGTGGGTGCGGACGCTAACCAGCTATCAGGCGGGAAAACCGGTGAGGCAGGCAGAATTGGAGAGCGGTGTGCGATGCATCAAAATGGCCTCGAACGAAAACCCCTTTGGGCCTTCGCCGTTGGCCATCGAGGCGATTAAGGCGGCGACTTCGGAAGTAAACTTTTACCCCGACAACAGCGTGACCGAACTGACCAGGCGGCTCACCGAGTTGCACACGCTCGAGCCAGGACAGGTCCTCGTCACCGCGGGGTCAACGGGATTTCTGGACATCTTGGCGCGCACGGTTCTGGGACCAGGGCTGAACGCCATCACCAGCAAGCTGTCGTTCATTGTTTATCCGTCAGTGACGCGCGCGACCGGTGCACAATTTGTTGAAGTTCCCGCGCTGGATGACGGGTACGATCTTGAGCACATCCTGGAAAGGATTGATGTTCATACTCGCGTGGTGTACATCTCGAACCCCAATAATCCCACGGGCACAATCCTGGACGCGAGTGCGATCGGGCACTTTCTCGACCGCCTGCCGTCGCATGTCATCACGGTGCTGGATGAAGCGTATTGCGACTATGCCACCTACTTTGCTGCCAAACGCGGACTGGACTACTCGCACTCGCTACAGTATGTGCG
>CAZDYZ010000188.1:0-5720 GCA_964509525.1 uncultured Acidobacteriaceae bacterium | reverse complement strand
AAATCTCTACGGCGATATCATCTCCGATCTTTGCTCCGCGTTTGTTGGGGGTTTGGGTTTGGTGCCAGGCGCAAACTATGGACAGGATTGTGCCATCTTCGAAGCGGTGCACGGCTCGGCGCCCGATATCGCCGGCAGGGATATGGCCAATCCGACGGCAGTCTTGCGCTCGGCGATCCTCATGCTTCGTCACCTTGGCGAGGAGAGTGCAGCGAATCACATTGACGCGGCACTCGCGCATGTGTACTCCGAACACAAGCACGTTACCCGCGATGTGGGCGGCACGGCCGGGACTAGCGAATTTGCCTCTGCCGTGATCGAGGCGCTGCACACCATTCCGCCTCCCAAGCCGGAGCTGCAGGAAGTGGAGCTCTAGCTCGCTTTGGCCGCGCTGGCCATCTCCTACCAGCCCTTTTGGTACAATATCGCACGATCATCACGTGAGGATGAGGCGTTGACGGCTGGATCTGTCCGCAACGCCTGGCAAACCTCTTTACGAACATCGCCCCCGCAAGGGATGTTGCTGTGGGTGGAGGCAAGGCTTACAGGAGATTCGTTCTGACGTCGCGCGCTATTCCCTATAATCAGGCGCATCACCTTTTCGCGGTCGTTCTTGCCGTGGCCACACTGCTGCTAATCGTCGCGGGCGCCCTCGTCACCAGCAACGACGCAGGGCTGTCGGTTCCTGACTGGCCGACCTCGTTCGGTTCTTTGTACAAGCTCCCGCCGATGGTCGGAGGGGTGAAGTACGAGCACAGCCATCGCATGATTGCGGAGTTCATCGGGCTGCTGATCATTTTCATGGCGGTTTGGACCCAACGTTTGGAGCAGCGCAAATGGATGCGTGTGCTCGGATGGATTGCGCTGGCTGCGGTTGTAGGCCAAGGTGTTTTGGGCGGCATCACGGTGCTGAATCTCTTGCCATGGTCCATCTCCACCGCCCACGCCACGCTTGCACAGATGATCTTTTGTGTGGCGATCGCGATGGCGCTGTTCACCAGTCGCACCTGGCTGCAGGATCACGAGCCCATTTTGGAACAGGACTTTGTGCTAGGCACTCCAAGACTCACTACTGTGGCGGCAGCTTGTGTGTGGGTGCAATTAATCTTGGGAGCGGCTTTCCGACATTCCGGGATGAAGCTGTTGCCTCATCTGATTGGCGCCTGTGTTGTAACCGCATTGCTGTGCTGGACGGTGGTTCGCGTTTTGACGCGCTATGGTAACGTCGCCCATCTGCGCCAGCCCGCAGAGTTGATGCTGGCGTTATTGATGGTTCAACTCGGACTGGGCTTTGTCTCCTACCTCACTCGCCTGCAATGGCTCGCAGATCCATGGCAACCGACCACAGGTATTGTGATAAGCACGGTCTCGCACGTTGGGTGTGGGGCGCTGGTACTGGCCGTCAGCGTGGTGCTCGCTATACAATCGCGCCGCATGATCAAGGTTCAGACACCGCAAGCCGCAAGGCTAGGCGCGTCGCATAAGGCCGTGGCCGCATGAGCAGCGCCACGCAACCGCTCGCCATTCCTCGCTTATGCATGGCCTCGCTTGTCCGGGACTATTGCGTGCTTATCAAGGCGCGTGTGACTACGCTGATCGTGATGACCGCCTGGGCTGGCGCATATTTCGCCGCCGCCAAGTCGGGCGCGCCCGCACTCTCCTGGGTACTGCTCCATGCCCTGGTTGGTATTGGCTTGGTCAGCGGCGGCACGGCGGCCATCAACGAGGTTGTCGAACGTGACGTTGATGCACTGATGCGGCGTACGGCGCGGCGCCCGCTAGTCACCGGCAGCATGAGCCTGCTGCACGCTTCAGTTGTCGCCTTCGGCATGACCATTGGCGGCACGCTGTACCTTTGGATGACAACCAACCTGCTCATCGCCATGCTGGCGGCGCTCACCTCGGTCAGCTACCTTATTGTGTACACTCCGATGAAGCGTGTGCACCCTATCTGCACGTTTCTTGGGGCGTTCCCCGGTGCTATGCCTCCGGTGCTCGGCTGGGCGGCAATTCGTGGACGCCTCGATGACGAAGCGCTGGTATTGTTCGCCATCGTCTTTTTCTGGCAATTTCCTCACTTTCATTCCATCGCGTGGCTCTATCGCGAAGATTATGAGAACGCGCATATCCGCATGTTACCGGTGGTCGAGAGCGACGGCCGCTCCACCGTCCTCGCCATCGTGATGTACGCGATGCTGCTAGTCGCGGTATCAGTGGCACCTACACTCATGGGCATGTCGGGATGGGTCTATTTCAGCGGTGCGCTACTGTTGGGTTTCGGTATGTTGTGGTTCAGCCTGCGCATGTGGACGATGAATCTCACGCCGGTTGCGCCGCGCTCGAAGCTGCGGGCACGGCAACTGCTGCAGGCCTCGGTGGTTTACCTTCCCCTGCTGTTCGCGCTCATGATGCTTAATCGCGCCACATAGTAAACTTGTCTGTGGCCTCCCGCACTACAGTGTCTCCGTCGGACAATATCGCGGTGGACGCCCCTCTCGAGACAGTTCCAACGGCTGCGATTGAATTACAAGATCTGCGTCATCAGTATGGAGACCGGGTTGCGCTGGCTGGCATATCGTTCGAGGTGCGAGCTGCCGAGATCTTCGGGCTGTTGGGTCCGAATGGCAGCGGAAAGACCACCACATTTCGCATTCTTTCGACACTAATGCTGCCTTCAGGGGGACATGCCCGGATCCTGGGCCACGAGGTTGCGCGGGAGCCTGCACTGGTCCGCCGCAGCATTGGCGTGGTTTTTCAGGCGCAGAGTATCGACACCAAGTTGTCGGCGGTGGAGAACCTGATGCTGATCGGCCACATCTATGGTCTGCGCGGTGCTGTACTGAAGAAACGCGTCAGCGAAATGCTCAACCGCGTAGGTCTTGTTGATCACGCCAGGGAGAAAGCCGAGACTTTCTCCGGCGGCATGCAGAGGCGCCTCGAGTTGGCCAAAGGACTGCTGCATCATCCTTCGGTATTATTGCTCGATGAACCGACGACAGGCCTCGATCCCGGTGCGCGTCGCGATCTCTGGCAGTATCTCCAAATGCTACGCGACGAAGAGCGTGTCACCGTACTGGTCACGACACACCTGATGGAAGACGCCGAACACTGCGATCGCTTGGCGATTTACGCCAGGGGCAACGTTGTCGCGCTCGGCACGCCAGCGGAGCTGAAAAGCGAGATCGGCGGCGACGTCATCCTTCTGGAATCGGAGCAGCCCGAATCACTGGCCCAGCACATCCAGCAACGTTTTGGCTTGGATCCCACGGTGATCGATCATCGAGTACGACTGGAAATCGTGAGCGGACACCGCTTCGTTACCGATGTCGTCGAGGCATTCCCGGGCGAAATTCAGGGTGTCTCCGTGCACAAGCCGAGCCTGGAGGATGTTTTCATCCGCCATACCGGGCATCGCTTCTGGACGGAAGATGCCAGTCTCGACGACGAGGCGACAACGTGACATGACAAGGCTTTGTAATCGTAAAGGCGTCGAGATACCGTCGGGTCTGAACTGAAGGAGTTGAATTACCGCGTATAGCGACCAGAAGAAACCGCACATCCTGGGAATCAGCTGGTTCCCGTCCCGCGCGGGATGACAGGCGTGAAAGCAGGAAATGACAAAATGGGTACTCCAGCTACTACCTTACCTGTAACTCTTAAGACGGCCAGTTCGGGTCTGTTACTTCCGCCGCTGTCGTTGTGGTGGCGCGAAGTTGTGCGTTTCTACCGCCAGCGCACTCGCGTGGTGGGCGTCATCGCATCACCTCTACTGTTCTGGGTCGTGATCGGCTCGGGCTTCGGTACATCCTTTCGCGCCAGCGGAGCCGCGAGCGGTCAGCACTATCTCGAATACTTCTTTCCCGGCGCACTAATCATGATCGTGCTTTTTACTGCCATCTTCACCATGATGTCTGTGATAGAAGACCGCAAGGAAGGGTTCTTGCTTTCCGTGCTCGTAGCGCCGGTGAGCCGCTCGGTCATCGTGCTGGGCAAGGTATTCGGGGGAGCGACCTTGGCGACGATGCAAGGTCTAATTTTTCTCCTATTAGCTCCGGCACTGAACGTTTCCTTCTCACTGCCGAGCTTTGGGCTGACGGTATTGGTGATCTTCCTGGTTGCGTTTTCGTTGACCGCTCTAGGCTTCATCATCGCGTGGCCAATGGATTCCACGCAGGCATTTCACGCCATCATCAACCTTTTTCTCATACCGTTGTGGCTGCTGTCAGGATCGCTGTTTCCGCTTTCCGGCGCTTCCCCGTGGCTTCGAGTGTTGATGCGCATCAACCCGCTTACTTACGGGACTGAGGCTTTGCGCTCGCTGCTGTTCGCGGGGTCAGTTTCCACCGGCCTGTCCCTGGGTACCAACTTTGCGGTACTGGTACTGTTTGCGCTGGTGCTGTTCGTGCTGTCGTTCCTGGTGGCCAACCGTCGCAGCATCAAACCTGCAGCCTGATGCAAGTGGATAGGCTTTTCTTTCCGGCGTTAAATGCTTTTCTCAATGGCGCCAGCGCTATTTTGATTGGCACCGGGCTGTACTTCGTCAAGAGCGGTCGCATTCAGGCGCACAAGCGGGCGATGTTGTCTGCTTTCATCACCTCTTGCCTGTTTCTGACTTCCTACCTGTACTATCACGTGGTGCTTCGGGCGGGCGTCACGCAATTTCAGGGTCAAGGGTTGTCCAGATACATCTACTTCAGCATCCTGATTTCGCACACTATTCTGGCCGCCGTAGTGGTGCCATTCATCCTTATAACGTTGGCGCGCGCTCTGAAGCAGCACTTCGCCCGGCACAAGGCAATCGCTCCTTACACCTTCGCGATCTGGATGTACGTTGCGGTGACCGGTGTGGTCATCTACCTGATGTTATACAGACTCTAGCCACCAGCGGCAGGGCTTTGTGGAAAGGAGATGCAGAGTTACCTCCTGCCACCTTGCGCCGAACAATTTGTGCATCAGCCGTAGCGGTTTTCCGAGGGAGCAGCTGATAGCTGATGGCCGAAAGGTTCTGCTATAGTGACGTTCTATCCCGAGCAGAAACGGGAGGTGGAGGCATCTGTGGGAAGCGTTAACAAGGTCATTCTCATCGGCAATCTCGGCAAGGACCCGGAAATCAAGTACACACAGGGGGGCATGGCGGTGGCGCGCTTCTCGATAGCCACCAATGACCGGGTGAAAGACAAGGATGGGAACTGGACGGACCGCACCGAGTGGCACAACATCGTCTTATTCGAGCGCAAAGCGGAAATTGCCGGCGAATATCTCAAGAAAGGTCGCACGGTTTACATCGAAGGCAGCATCCGCACTAATTCATGGGACGACAAGGAAAGCGGTCAGAAGAAGTACCGAACCGAGATCATTGGAAACAACATGGTGCTCCTCGGTGGGCCGCGCGAGGCAGGGGCAGAGGGTGGAGGTTACAGCGGCGCGCGTGGTGGGGCCCGGTCGGGGGTTGACCAGCGCACAACCGAACCCGAGCCTTCGCAGGCCTTGACCGGAGAGATCACGGACGAAGACATACCGTTTTAGGGTCGCAGCCGGGCTCGCGCTCTCAATCCTTGACGAGCCTGCCGCCCGACCTTTGACGCAGTGCACACCTGCCGCTACAATACTTTGTAACTTGAAGCGCTATCGTTAGCGCACAAACACTCCTCAGTAGCTCAATGGCAGAGCATCCGGCTGTTAACCGGAGGGTTGTAGGTTCGAGTCCTACCTGAGGAGCC
>CAZDYZ010000187.1:0-5236 GCA_964509525.1 uncultured Acidobacteriaceae bacterium | reverse complement strand
CAGTACTTTAAACTCCTGGGGCGTGATGGGCACACTTTTGCCCGAGCGAAACAACTCCATGCTTAGGAAGTTCACCAACACATCATCAAACATAAATATCTCAAGGGGTATCGCCGTCCGGTTGCATCGCCGAATCGCTACCCGAACCCGCGCCAGCAGTTCGCGCGGGTTGAACGGTTTGGCAATGTAGTCGTCCACCCCCAGTTCCAGCAACAAGACCTTATCGAATTCGTCGGTGGCCGAGCTTAGGACGAAAATGGGAACGGTCGCCGATAATCTTCGAATTTCGCGGCAAAGATCCGGTCCCGACTTGCCCGGCAGACGCAGGACCAGGATCACAATATGGGGCGGCGCTGTGCGGAAGATCTCCAGAGCTGCGGACGCGTTCGTAATCGAGGTAAGTTCAAAGCCAGAGCTCGCGAAAGTTCGCTGCAAATTGCGGTGAACTGCTGCATCATCGTGAATGATCAAGACTCTATCCATTTCGAGCTTTCCTCCAAGCTGAGAGCCTGGCCTTTCGATTTCAAGCCTGCAGCGTTAAGAGGCCACGTTGAGCGAACAGTTGCCTGAGTCTTCGATTCCCTCCTGGGCGGCTGTTGCAAACACAACCGGGCGTCCTGGGTTCGAATCAGCAAATACAGCAGCGCGGCCGACACTGATGTAGCCGAGCCCGGCCGTCCTCATCTCGCCGGGTGAGTAGAGATTGCGTCCGTCGAGTACCAGCGGCGATCGCAGGAGCTTTCGCACCCGGTTCAGATCCAGGGATGCAAATTCGGACCAATCGGTCAGGATCAGCAAAGCGTCTGCATCCGCCATTGCTTCATACGGATCCGCAGCGAAGTTCAAAGATTCGTGCGGAAGTTCGTTCCGTGTCCGCTCCATTGCTGCTGGATCGAAAGCGGTCACGGCGGCACCTTCGTGAATCAGTTGCCGAATAATCTCGACTGCTGGCGACTCGCGTATGTCATCTGTTCCTCCTTTGAATGCCAATCCGAGGGCAGCGAAGCGTTTTCCCTCGATTGGCCAGACAATACTGCGAACTTTCTCGACGAAACTACGACGTTGAGCACAGTTGATCCGCATGATCTCGGAAAGCAGCTCAAAGCGATAGCCCGCTTCGTGGGCAAGAGCTCGAAACGCCAACAGATCCTTTGGAAAGCATGCCCCTCCGTAGCCAATCCCTGCTCCGAGGAACATGGGACCAATACGTGGATCGGAGCCCAGACCTGCTTGAATTTCAGAGATGTCAGCTCCCACTGCCTCGGCAACGTTGGCCACAGCATTGATAAACGAAATCTTCATCGCCAGGAAAGCATTGGAAGCATGTTTGATCAACTCGGCGCTTCTTGCCGTGGTCTCAACCAGTTGTGTTCGATGGTTGGACGCTCCCGGAATCCGACCAGCCTTTCGGTAGTAATCTCCGCTGGTCAGAGGCAAGTAGACCTGCTGCAAGAGATGCCTACTGCGCTCATCATCGCAGCCAACAACGACTCGATCTGGGTACAGAAAATCATGTACTGCAGAACCTTCCCGGAGAAATTCAGGATTGGAGGCCACGGTGAAGGAATCAGGCCGGGCACTCCCGGCGAGCATGATGCGCCGTATGGTCTCACAGGTTCGAACCGGCACCGTGCTCTTCTCGACAATCAGCAAGTGAGAATGCGCGCTGCGTGAGATCTCGTTTATGGCTGCATCAACACACGAGAGATCGACTTCACCATTTTGGGTCGGTGGAGTCCCTACACAGATGAATACGACTCGTGCGTGTCGGACGGACTCTTCGATGGAGTCACAGAACTGTAGGCGCTTGCCTGTATGCTTCTGCAGCAGTTGCGGCAGATGCTCCTCGTAGATGGGGGGGAGGCCTTGGCGCAGAAGAGCCAACCTCGTCTTGTCCCTGTCCGTGGCAGCCACCGTGTGGCCGATCTCAGCGAAGCAGGAGGCCGTCACCAGCCCAACATATCCGCAACCGATAACGCCGACGTTCACTCTTCGAGACCACCTAGATGGGAATAGTTGAGGGAGCACACGCAGCGCCGGCAGATGGGATTGTCGTCAATGCTCAGCGAACCCCTAAAGGCGCGCGCACTGTTCCCGTTCACAATGTCTTCGAGACTTGATTCATAGATGTTTCCGATCGTGCGGTGAAAGAAACACGGACGGACCGAGCCGTCGGCCTCGATGACCGCCGATACCCATGGGGCATTGCAAACGGGCGATCGTTGCCCGACTTGTCCCAAATGGGCTTTGAAATGGTTGACGATTCTGCGTAATTTCGAAGCGCTTTCGGCAATGTAGCCAGTTCGCATCTCCTGCGTGTAATCGGTAATCAGTTTCTCGATTTCATCTTCTAGCGCTTCCACCTCAAGCGCAGAGAGGCCGATCTCGTTCTGTCGTGCCACGGGCCAGAGCAGCGAGCGGTTAAAGGCAGCTGAGGTGAGATCGGCGGCCAGGAACGAGATCCCGTCTAGACCTATCGTCTTCGCCGCGGCAACAGTTCCTCGCAGATACTGGTGGTTGCCCTTCTGCACCGTGGTTCGAGCGGTGATCCGGGCCTCCCGACGAAATTGGCGGACTCTCGCAACTCCGGTATGAATGAGTTGAAAGGCTCCATTCACACGGCGAATGCTATCGTGGATGGCAGCCGGTCCATCGAGCGAGACGATAACATCGTCGAACCATTCCGCCACTTCTGAGGCTCGCTTGGTGAGCAGGAGGCCGGTCGTCAGCAGGGTGAGCCGAATATCCAATTCGTGAAAGAAAGTGCAGACCGCTCGTAAGTCGCTGTGCAGCAGGGGTTCGCCCCCTGAAAGAACTACCCAGCGGACGGCCAACCGGCGCAAGGATTCTCGATGGCGCTGGAGGTCATCGGCTCTGAGCTCGGATCCCTCCTCTCGTTTCCAAATGTCGCACATGACACATCGGCAATTGCACCGGCTGTGCACGTTCAAGACGACGATCGGCAGCTCAGTGATCCGATCGATCAAAGCCGGCGCCAGGGCGGCGGTCTCAGATCCAAGCAGTGCAGACATGGCGTACCTTTTTTTGGCCCAGAGAGATAGGGCAACCCAATACTTGGGCGGCTTGTCCAAACAGACTGCCCAGAGGCGCCCTTATCCAGCGCACTAGGCCGTCAACCTCCAGCGGCTTCAGCCCCGAGGTCAGTTCGTGAGGCAGTCGTCTGAGCAGCACCTCAGACGCCAGCTGAATTCGACCAGCGACGACAACAAGTTCGACGTCGCCCGAAGATATCTGGGCAAGTGTCTGGGCTGGACTGGCGCCCGTATCCCGAACCGCAATTAGGTCGGCAGCGGCTCCGGGTCGGATAGTACCCCGTCCGTCCTCAAAACCAAAGATTGTGGCAGGCTGGGTGATTGTCAGGCGATAGAGCTCTTCTGCATCGACACCGGCTTCAGAGTGCACATAATGCACCTCATCCAGCAGGTCACCCGCGGCGGTCAGTGGGGAATCGCTTCCTAAAGCCAGTTTGTTCACCCTGGCCAGGGACGCCCAACTATGTGTTTGCCCAAACAGAAACCGGTTCGACGTCGGACACCAGACAAGGGTGGCACCACGAAGGTTGAGTAGCGAGATGGCATCGCTTTTGAGCCCCAGTCCATGCACAACAACGGTCCGACCATCGAGCACTTGAATGCGATCGAGTTCAAAGATCTCGTCGCAGCTCTTTTCATCGAGTCCCTCGGCTGCATGCAGGATGAAGGGGATTTTCTTTGGAGTAGCCTGGAACTTGGCACCAAGATCCCTGTCCATTGCCATCGAGTGTGCCCAGCCGAATTTGTTCAAGACACGTACCGGGAAGTCGTCCGCGGAGAATACCGGATTGAGAACATTGTGGTGACAAACAGTGGTTACGCCGCAGAGCAGATTGCGAATTGCCCCCCACCACAGACGAACCTCCCTGGGAATCTCGCGTTGGCGCTCGATAAGTTCACAGTCATTATGGTGGATGTCCTTAGCCCACTGCTCAAAGTTGGAGTACGGGCCGCGACCCAGATTCGGAAAGAGCCCGAATTCTAAATGGTCATGAGCGTTAACTAGGCCGGGAAGTACCACGTATCCATCCAGGTTCAGTATTTGACTACCTTCCGCGCGAGCCGGCGGATGGGCGCAGCATCCGATCGAGGATATTTGCCCATTGGTGATGCTGATCTCCGCACAGGCGCTTTCGCCTGGTCCGAGAGCAAGGCGGGCACCAGTCAGGCTGACTTTCGATTTCGCTCCACAATCAGCACTGGTTGGCTTGGCGCGATCATCTGCAATTTGAAGTTGCAGGATGTATATGGCAGGAAGGCCTACGGCGGAGCGAAAGGCACGCAACCTTCCGGCGCGGTGGAGGATTCGCCGCTCGCTAGTTCCAAAATGTGGTTCGATCAGCAGCACCGCTTCGAAGCCCAGCCTTTCGAAACACGAAATCACTTCGGCCACAGACCTACGGTACGCGGCGATCTCAAACTCCTGGCCACGGATCCTGAAACTCCGTTTCCAGTTACACGTGGATGCAGTAACGGGATGCACATCGGAAACATAGATAAGAGCGCCAGGACGAATAGTGCGCCGCACCTCGGCAGCGAACTCACGCAGGTCATGGATGTAGCTGGCGACGAAGGATGCTATCACGAGGTCAGCGGACCGATTGGGTAGCGGGAGGGATGTAGCTTCACCCAAGACGATGTTCGCAGAGGCTCCTAGTTTTCTCCGTGCACAATCGACCATCTCCGGTGAGGAATCGATTCCGGTCAAGCTGGAAGGGGATACTCCCCTAAGCCGAGCCAGCCACCTGCCCGTTCCGCAGCCAATATCCACCACGTCAAGGCCGTGGACCTCCGGTAACAACTCAGCCATAAATCGCTCCTCTAGCGAGAGCAGCGGGTTCGGCTGATGGTCGTAAATCTCAGACCATGCTGCAAAGGCTTCGCGCACGATCGCGCACTCAGAAACCTTCGATGTCGTTTCGGGCATTGACGCAGGTGTACTCACAGGCTCTCCTCCTTGGGTTTTCGCAGGGTGATGAAGCGATGCGCCCAGCGCAGTTCCCGGGGGAATCGGTAGACATGCGACAAATAGCGCCATGCGCTCAGAGTCTTGAGTAGAGTGCGACTCCACTTGGGTGCACGGATGTCCTGTACGGTGGGCCAGCGTGAACTGATTACTACCTCGAAGTCCTCGATCAACCGCTTGGTCTTACGCTTCAGCCAGGGAGTATTTGGGTCAATTC
>CAZDYZ010000186.1:0-10990 GCA_964509525.1 uncultured Acidobacteriaceae bacterium | reverse complement strand
AAGCCGGCCTTGCGGCAGATGGGGGTGGAGGAGATTTATCTGGGCAAGAAGCAGAAATTTCTCACGGTGGTGAGCAATCTGCGGACGGGGGAGCCGCTGTGGTTCGGGCGGGAGCGCAAGCAAGCCACCTTGGACGAGTTTTTCCAGAATGAGCTGAGTGCTTTTCAACGAAGTGGCCTGCAAGCGGCCTGCATGGATATGCATGAACCGTATCGCTTGAGCCTGGAACAGTGGGCTCCGCAGTGTCGCCTGGTCTACGACAAGTTCCACGTGATGAAGCATGCCAACGAAGCGGTTTCCGAAGTGCGGCGAGCGGAATTCTTTCGCAAGGGTGGGGCGGCACGAGAGCTGATTAAGGGAAAGCATTGGCTGTTGCTGACCCGCTGGGTTCATTTGAATACGGACAAGAAACGGCAGCTGAATAAACTGTTCGCCCTCAACCGGAGGGTGATGAAGGCTTACTTGCTGAAGGAGAGCTTGGATCGTCTCTGGAACTACACCTACGAAGCCGCCATGCTGCGCTACCTACAAAGCTGGATCGACCAAGTTGCGCTGGCAGCGGCTGAAGCCTATGGAGAAACTGGCGCAGATGCTACTGAATCATCTGGACGGGTTGTTGAACTACTGCCGGACCAAAGTTCCCCTGGGTGTGGTGGAAGCGGTCAATGGCAACATCAAAGCTCTATTACGGCGTGGACGCGGCTACCGTAATCTCGCCTACCTGCTGCTGAAGGCGCAGCGTTTGGCAGCCACCAAGACCGAATTCGTCGCTTTTCAGAAAGCCGCGTAGAATGCACGTTCTTACAGATTGTTGTGCAGAGCCATTTTTTGGGGAGATGCGCGCTCGGTAAGAATCGACGAACTCACTTTAGTTTGACCGGCCAATGTGCGCTCATTTTGACGTGAGGTGATCTAGTTCATCGCCGATCTTGAGGAGCCGTTCCGATAATCGACGGAGTTTCTGTCGAGGCTTGTCTTGCAGTTGGGGCTGGAGTAATTGGAACAGGTGGCGCGTGGTAGCAATCGCCTGGCGGAGGGCAGGAATGTCGACCTGTTGCAGTACAGGACGCAGGGTAATCGGGAGTTGGGGCATCACGTGACGGGTGGCAGCGTTTTGCTGAGCGCGCTGAAATTCTCTTTGGACATCCAACTGCGCCACCTCCACATAGCGAAGGGTCATGTGGATGTTGTTGTGGCCGAGCAGCTGCATAAGCGCAGGCAAGCTGACGCCCAGCCGTACCATTTCGGTCGCAAAGCTGTGACGCAAGCGATGCGGAGTGACTTTGCCGGTGCAATCAGCCCGCCGGGCGTGGGCGTCCAACACTTGGAGCAAGCGTCGATAGAGGGCGCCGCGGCTGGTGCAGCGGGGAAGCAAAAACCCCTGAGACTTGGCTAGACAGGAAGAAGGTACGAGAGCTCGTAACTGCACCAGCCACACCACCAGGCGCCGGGTCTCGTCATCAACCGGCACCCAGCGTTCGGAATGAAGCTTGCCAAGCGGCACACGGAGCGCCGCTTGCTGTCCACTGACCTGCTGCAGGCAATCCAAAGGAAGGTCGAGGCATTCGCCTACGCGGATTCCCGTAGTCCGGATGAGGCGCAGGGCGTGAGCTTCGAGTGCGTCAGTTAGCCGGAGCTGTTGTTGGAGGCGCAGATCCTCTTCGGGGGGAAGCGGTCGGGGCAGGTAATGGTCGCGAACAGGAAAATCCTCGCGGCGAATCAGGTCCGAAGGAATGGGATAACCGTTGTCGCTGACGTCGCGCAGCAAACGACGGAGCAGGGTCAGATGTTTCTCGCGAGTAGCATTACGCAGAGGCGGCCGTTGCTCGCAAAGAGAGCGGAACCAACCCAGCAGATGAGGATCGCGGCGCAGCTGAGAAGCCTTATGCACGCGAGGGAAGTTGGCGTGGAGATAAGCCAGAAAGCCACGAGCATAGTAGCGATAATCGTTTACGGTGCGTGGCCGGGAAGTGGTGGCAAGGCGCTGAACTTGCGCTTCCAAGATCTGATCCAGGTTTTGCAATCGCTTCATGGCATTTTCTCCGGTAATGAGAAAGCTGCCAGGCGCTGTTGGACAGCGCGCGCATACTCACGCCAAACATCTTCCGGCGCGAGCTGCACGTAGAGCATGGTGGTCTGAATGTGGGCATGTCCCATTAAGTGCATCAAGGCGGGCAGCGATATGCCGGCGCGCACCATATCGGTGCCGAAGGTGTGGCGAAGGCGGTGGGGGTTAGCTTGGGGAACTCGGCTGATCAGTCGGTGATGGCGGAATAGGGAGCGCAGTCCGGCAGCGGTCATGGGTCGCCCACGCCTACGGCCTTTGAGTGAGACAAACAGCAGGGATGAGTGTGTCGGAGGCCGTTCCAGGTGGAGATAGTTTTGGAGGACTTGGAGAGTATCAATCGGGAGGGGCACGAAGCGCTCTTTATGTCCCTTGCCGCGGACCTTGAGCCGAGCCTCGGTAAGCGATAGATCCTCCAGTTGGAGTTGGAGGACTTCACAGGAGCGTAGGCCATCGAGCAGCATCAGAGCCACAATCGCCAGGTCACGAAAGGTACGAAAGCCCTTCCAGAAACGGGCCACCTGCTCAGCGGAAAGGGGAACGATCACCCGGCGTGGCTGCCGCAGGCACAGGGTAGTAGTGATTCTTGGCCGGGGACGACCGTGGCCGTAGCCGAGAGCCGAATAAGGAATGTAACTGCGCCGGAAGGAGGTCTTGCCCGGAATCTCTCTTCCGTAATGGAAACGATACAAACAGCGCAACACGGCCAGGCGATGATTGACCGTTTGCGCACTAGGTTGGGGCGGATGCTGCAGTTGATCGTGAACATACTGAAGCAGAAGCGATTGGTTGAGCCGGGCCAGCGAGTGACCTTTGGTTTGGAACCATCGAGCCGCATGCAGCAGGTCAAACGCATAGGCACGCAGAGAGCGCAGCGAGAGCTGGCGAAGTCGCTGAGCGTCGAGAAAGTCGTTGGCCCAGGCGACCTCGCACTCGCGGTCCAGCAGACGATAAGGCGAAGCACTGGTTGTCACGGAGTTTTTCGTCACCACCCTAAAGCTCATAACGAGGCCGCCTCTTCGAGAAGGTGGGCGAAGTCCTGAGCGGTGCCGCCGGCGACGAAATAACTGTTTGGGTCATGGCCAGCAGGCAAGTCGACAAGCCGTACGTTCAGCCCCGCTTTATCGAGGGCATGAAGGAGATCGTGGGCGGCATTTTGGCCGGCCTGGTTTTCATCTTGATCGAAAGTGATGTACATACAGCGGTCGGGATTTTCGCGCAGCTGATCGAGCTGGGTAGGAGTTAAGTGGGTGCCGATCGCACAGGTGGTGTTACGAAATCCTGCTTGCCACAACACCGCCAGATCGAATAGGCCTTCGACCAAGATCACGTCGCGAAAATGGCGAACCGATTCCCAGGCGAATAAGCCGCCTTTAGAACGGGGCAGCAGGCGATGGGGGAAAGCACGGCCAATGCTGCGGCCATAAAGGTTAACGATGCGATCCTGCTGGCGGCAGGGGAAGATCACGCGCCGGCAAAAAGTATCGGCACCCTGCGGATTAATCAAGCCCGCTTCGAGCACCCGTTCCAGTGAGTAACCGAAGCTCTGTAGGTAAGCACGGAGATGGCCGCCGCGGGCATAGCCGATACCGAGTTCCGCGATGAGCTTCCGATCGTGCACGCCACGCTCGGCCAGATAGTCCATGCCTTCACGATGGCGGTACAGTTCGAGTTGGTAGAAGGCGGCAGTGTGGACGAGCAGTTGGGTGGTAGGAGCAAGTTCCTCGGCCAGGTAGGCTACGCTTTGGCGAAACGAGAAATGCCGCGACAGTTCAACAAAGCGAATGAGGTCGCCACCTCGCCCGCAGCCGTGACAGTAGAACAGGTTTTTCTGTGTGTTGACGTAGAACGAGGCATGGGTCTCCGCATGCAACGGGCAGAGTCCCAAGAACTCAGGCCCGGTGCTGACCCGATGTCCCTTCCAGTGGTGCCGATTCAGGTATTCCAGTAACGGAACACGCCGTTTGAGTCGTTCGAGATCCTCGCCCATACATTCCGCATCTCGCAGCGTCAGGCTAAGGATCCTTACTCCCGATTTCCAGCCGAGGATGGTGGGTGAGCGAGGAAAAAGTTCGTCTCAGCGACGCAACGGCCAGGGCCAGATGACTTGGAGAAACGGATAGAGCGTCGGCCAAGACGGGCGCAAGGTGCCGAAAACGCGCAACTCGCCGCATTGCAGCCATTGCGCGATGGTTTTAAGCGTTGGGCGCAGAAAGGAAAAGGCGGGCTGCGAAGCATCCAAGCTGCGGCACCAGCGGCGCAGAGTGGAAGGGGCAGGTACGCGATCAGGATCTTTGAGCGGCGCAGCGGCGTCTTCCCAGGAACGGCCCTCTACAAAGCGCCGGCGTAGAGCCTCGCTGCGCACTATCAGGCTGTAATGGGTGTAGGGCAGCGAGAAAGCTGGAAGGAAGCTGATTGTCACACCGCAGTTCTGACACTCGCCGCGACGATAGCGGATCCAGTCGTGACTGCTGTCATGCGCTTGTTTGGACCGCCAGCCGAGGCTCTCAATGTCGTCGTGTTGACACAACGGACATAGACCGAAGATCTGACCCGCACAGGCAGCCCAATCGAAGCCGGGCTTGCAATCGTTCGCAGAACATGGGATAAGAGAAACCGTAGTTGTTTCAGGGGCTCTCTCACTGGCGGATCTCGTTATGATGCGCGCTCAGGAAGAGAGCCTTTCCCTTCTTGGCCGATTTGCCCAGGAAGGATAACTCAGCTCGCCCTAGGATTTATGAGGGTAGGATTGGCTGGGTTGGCCGGTAAACGGTAGTTGATTTCCCAAATACCGCAGGGAGTATTCCAGCAATGGTCATCGACTCAAGGCGTATTGCTGGCACTTGAACATGTCGCAGCCACCTGAGGTTGAATTCAAGGGGTATGCTATCCGCATTTCCTTACTTCAGGAGCTGCGCACCAATCCATGAGCTATCAGCAGAAGATTTCCGTCACCACAACGGGTTCCGGTGACATGCACGATATCACCGACCAGGTCGCCGAGATCGTGATCTCCTCGGGCATTCGGACCGGTGTGGTCAATATTTTCAACGTCGGCAGCACGGCGGCGGTCGGCACCATTGAGTTCGAGCCGGGGCTGCAACACGATCTGCCCGCCATCTTGCACAAGCTCATTCCTCCCAGCCGTGAATACGGTCACGAGAGGACCTGGCATGATGGCAACGGCCACTCACACCTGCAGGCAACGCTGCTTGGGCCATCTCTAACCGTGCCCTTCACGGATGGAAAACTCGCACTGGGCACATGGCAGCAGATCTTCCATCTGGAATGCGACGTCCGCGGGCGACAACGAACTGTTGTGGTCACAGTGGTTTGACACTGACAACCTTTACTCAGAACACTAGGAATGGAGTCTCTGGATATGGTCAAGCGCGCAACAGCCCGACGGCGCCCCCGCAAGGCTAAGCCTGGTACCAAAGGCCTTGGCCCGGCCGAATGCCAGCTGAGTCAGCTTACAGGCGGTGTCGCCGAAGCCGCGGAAGAAGTCCGTAAAGCCAATGGCTGCGTTGTCGGCTCATACAAAGAGCCGCTCGGAGGACGCCCGCTACTGCTCGCGATTCTCCCTATCGACGCTGTTGAACCCACCCCATTCCAACGCGACTTGTCCGACGCTCATCACAAGCGTCTGGCCGACGTCATTAATAAAACCGGCCGTTTCCTTGACCCGATCATCGCCGTCTTGGCACCGAAAGGAGGTTTCTGGACTCCCAATGGTCGGCATCGCCTGGAGGCCATGCGCCGCCTCGGAGCCAGGTCGATTTCTGCCCTGGTGGTCGCTGACCCCGAGGTTGCCTGGCAAATTCTGGCTCTGAACACGGAGAAAGCACACAACCTGAAAGAGCGCTCTCTGGAAGTCATACGCATCCATCGCGGCCTGGTCGACGAAGATGCCACGCGGCCGGAGTCCAGGTTTGCGTTCTACCTTGATGAAGCCGCTCTGATCACACTCGGGGTCTGCTATGAGCGGGCAAAGCGCTTCGGCGGCGGCGCTTATCATCCGATCCTCCGGCGACTTGAGACCTTCGCCGATGAGCCGCTAAGCACAGCCATTAAGCATCATGAGAAGCGTGCCTCGATGGTGCTTGACTTGGAAGATAGGGTGGCGGCAGTTGTCAAGAAGCTAAAGGAACGCGGCTTGGTCAGCCCATACTTGCGGTCGTTTGTAGTCGCACGCATCAATCCATTACGGTGGATCCAAGGTGAACCGCCACCGCTCGAGGATGTACTGAAAACAATGCGTGAGCGTGCGAACAAGTTCAACGTCGACAGGATCAGACCTCAAGATCTCGCCGGCGCTGGGGGTGCTCCAGATGAGGAAGTCTAGGCAGAGAGCTATCATACTCACTTTGCGCTAGGCAGAAGTTGACATTGAACCACGCGAGGATCTAGAGGGAGCATCCTTTTGCTCTAATCGGTATCTCCGCAATGAGCGCGGCCACTGGCAATGCCTACGTGGGAGATTTTTCCCAGTGCTCGTGTTGCCGGCAATGTAGTGAAACCCATCAACCGCTCAAGCCGCTGATAGGGGGTGGTAATCCGGATGCAACTCAGCGAGGAATGCTAACGACCAAATAGCTTCAGAGTCGCGGACTCTCGCCGCGGAGTCCGTGTATCCTGTGGAGTGATTTGCGGAGTTCTTGATGAACCAGACCTTGAGGAACGGCGAATCCCGCTGTCGACAGTTCCTAGTGCTTGTACTGATGCTTGCTGTGTTGCCCCTCCCTACCATTGGCAAAGAACACCCAGACAATGAACAGTTCCCTGGCCTGCAGTGGCGGCTTATCGGTCCCTTTCGAGCGGGTAGAGTGACAGCTGTTGCGGGCGTACCAGGCAACCCAACTACTTTCTATTTCGGCACGCCCGGGGGCGGAGTTTGGAAGACCACCGACAGCGGGCAGGTCTGGCGTCCTATTTTCGATAGAGTGAGGGTTGCTTCGATCGGAGCTCTGGCCGTAGCTCCCTCCAATCCGAACGTCATCTACGTCGGCACTGGCGAACAAACGCGGGGAGATGGTCTTTACAAATCCCTCGATAGCGGCATGACGTGGGAAAGCGCTGGACTTCGGGATGTGCCCTACATCCAGGCGATTGTTGTCGATCCGCGGAATCCTGATGTTGTCGTGGTGGGGGGGAATTCCATCGGATTTGGCATTCTTTGGTTGCCGCTTCCAGGATCGGCGACGGTGGACAATCACGGAATTTTCAAGACCGTGGATGGTGGCAAAACTTGGCACAAGGTACTCTCCAACGACGACACATTGGGCGTGGTCGATATGTGTCCGAATCCCGATGACCCACGAACTCTCTATGCGGTGCTCTATCGTGCAGCATCCGGGTCTGGCGACTCCGAGGTCCCCGCCACCTCCGACATCGTGAAGTCGCAGGACGGAGGCTCGACCTGGGCCCCTCTGCAGAGCAAAGGTCTGCCAGAAAAGGGTCGCGGAAGAATGGGTATAACCGTCGCACCGGGTACCAAAGGGCATCGTTTGTATGCCATTGTGGAGCAGGGGTTCTTCCGTTCCGACGATGACGGCGCCACCTGGCATCAGCCCACCAAAGATCCGCGTGTGCATGGCGATAGTTATTTCAGCCGGGTCTTCGCCGACCCCCATAATCCTGACGTGCTCTATGTAGCTCAGACCTCCCTCTATCGTTCCACCGATGGCGGTAAAACCTTTGACGCTTACGTCGGAGCTCCCAGCGGGGATGATTTTCATGTCCTGTGGATTGATCCACTGAATTCGGCGCGCATGATACTCGGTGTGGATCAAGGCGCCGTCATTAGTGTTGACGGCGGCAAAAGCTGGAGTTCGTGGTATAACCAACCCACCGGACAGTTCTACCATGTCTCTACGGATGAAACCTTCCCCTATCGCGTCTATGCAGCGCAGCAGGACAGCGGCACCGCTAGCGTTGTAAGCCGCAGCGATTATGGTCAGATTCTCGCCCAGGATTGGTACTCAATCGGCGGCTTTGAGTACGCATTCATTATCCCCGACCCAAGTAATCCGAACTTCGTCTACAGCGACGGGTGGTACGGTTCTGTTGTGCGGTTCGATAAGGCCACCGGTCAAGTCGCGACCGTTTTTGAGCGCGGGCAGAAGTATCGCACCGCGCAGATGCCTCCACTCGTGTTTTCGCCGCAGGACGCGTCAACCCTATATTTGGGCACTCAAGTTTTACTCAAGAGCTCGGATAAAGGGATGTGCTGGCAGGAGATCAGCCCTGATCTGACCGGGTACACAGAGAAGGAAGGCGAAGAAGATTCGGCTCCGGAAAAGCCGCGACCGCCGGCCATCACCTCGGTGGCGCCTTCTCCACGGCAAGAAGGTGAAATCTGGGTAGGTACCAGTAACCGGCTTGTTCATCTTACCCGCGACTCGGGAGCTACTTGGCAAAACGTCTCGCCCCCGGGATTGGCAGAACCCACTGGGATTCTCTACGTCGAAGCATCTCACCATGATCCCACCAGCGCCTACGTGACAGTCGGCGCAGCACGTATATCTACTCCTCCCTATGTCGCTCGGACCCATGATTATGGGCGAACCTGGCAAAAGATCGTCAATGGGTTCCCGGAAAATGAAATGGTTCGTGTAGTGCGCGATGACCCGAAGCGCAAAGGCCTCTTATATGCGGGAACCGATACCGGCATCTTCGTTTCTTGGGACGACGGCGACCATTGGCAATCGTTTTCCCTGAACCTTCCGGCAACTCCCATCACCGACCTCCAAGTACATGCCAACGACATGGTAATCTCAACCTTTGGACGAGGATTATGGATCTTGGACGACCTCACGCCTGTGCGTGAATTCAATCCTGGGATTGCAACTGTGGTGTATCTCTTTCCTCCCGCAACTGCCATACGGGTGCGATGGGACAACTACCAGGACACGCCTTATCCAATCGAAACCCCTGCCGGTCAGAACCCACCCGACGGAGCCATCATTGACTACTTCCTGAAGACGGCGGCCGTGAGTGAATTAACGCTGACCGTCTATGACGAGCAGGGTGCAGAAATAGTTACGTTTTCGAGCGAAGTAAAGCCGACCAGCTTCCTTCCGGCGAACGTTCCAAGCTACTGGTTTACCGCCCCTGAGGCGTTGTCCAAAGGGCTGGGCGTAAATCGCTTTGTGTGGAATCTTAGCTATCCGCCCCCTCCTTCTCTCTCCTATGGCTACTACGGTAAGTTGTTGGAGTACACCGAATATACCCTCGCCGATCATGCGGTGCCGGGCCTTACTCCACGTCAACAGCCCCGAGGTCCCCTCGTGGTACCGGGCGAGTACCTTGTGGAGCTGCGCTATCAAGGCTATAGCTTGCGACGGGCGCTCACCGTCGAACTTGATCCTCGCGTTCATGCCTCGAAAGCAGACCTTGTCGTACAGCGCGACCTGGCACTTGAAGCCAGCAGAGGCATGAAGTCGAGTTACGAGGGGTATCAACAGATCGCATCGTTGCGCAAATTGTTAGAGGAGCGACGCGAATCTCTAAAGAACTCAGGCTCCAAGGAAATCAAGGATGGGGTTGAATCTCTGGAGAAGAAGATCGATGCCATTGAGCTCGGGACGAAGACCGCCCCCGGGTTCGGGCCTGTTAACCGCGATCTGGCCAGACTGCTCTTTAGCGTGGAAAGTGCCGACATGCGTCCAGCCGAAACCGTACGCTCGGCCATCCAACAGAGTTGCGATGCACTTGACAGGGATCTCATCAGATGGCAGCAGCTCAATACGCAGGATCTTGCGTCACTCAATGCTGTGCTCGCTGAAAGCAAGGTGCCCGCGCTGCCAGTCGTGTTGGGGAACGATAGCGCCGGTTGTAAGCCGTAGGCCCGCAAGAGTGTTTCCTCTGACTTCGTGCCGGGACCAAATGGCACTGGTTGACTGAAACCGGAACACGGGTGGCGACGCCAGGCAAGTGCACTGCCTCGCCTCAACACCGTGGCATAAGGGTATGTATGAGATTGCGCATTTGTTTTGTAATCATCGCGTTTGTTGCGTCACTGGCATCACAAAACGGTACGCCTTCCGGCGGGCAAAAACGCTCCATCACGCAAAAAGACCTCTTTGACTTCATTTGGGTTGCCAATCCCCAATTATCACCCGATGGCACGCGTGTCGCATTCACCCGCGTCAATGTTGATGAGAAACGCACCGGTTACGAATCTTCTATCTGGATTGTTGCTACTAATGGCAAGGACTCACCCGTTCGGATGACGAATGGCGAACACGACGCGCAGCCTCGCTGGTCACCCGACGGCAAGCAAATCGTCTTCGTTCGTCGTGGTGACCGCGATGAAACGGACAAGCCCAAGCCCGGTCAACTCGCAATTCTTTCGCTCACAGGAGGTGAGGCTTGGACCATTACCGATCTGCCAAAAGGGGCCTCGCGCCCGGTCTGGTCGCCCGATGGCAACCGAATCGCGTTCGTGAGCTCTAGCTCGCGAGAGGACCTCCAAAAGGCCCAGCGCAAGAAAAACTCTGGAAAGGCTGACACCTTAGCCCCCGAGAGCGAGCATGACCCCGACGTGCACGTAATCAGTCGCGCTGTATATCGGAGCAATGATGAGGGCTATCTTGATCCGAAGCGTCACCAGCATATTTGGATACTCCAGGTACCGACTAGTTCCGAACAACTCACCAAGCCCATGCAGCTCACCAGCGGAAACTTCGACGAACATGGACTGGTCTGGAGCCATGATGGCTCACGTATTTACTACCTCACGCAGCGCCTCGAAGAGCCTTACTACGAGCTCCCCAGCACGGATATTTACTCGGCGCCTTCGGCGGGTGGAAGCCCTGAGAAGCTTGTCACCGTTCCTATGGGGGTCGGGGATCTCGTTCTCAGCCCAGACGGTCGCAAGTTCGCATTCCACGGTTCCGTAGCCCAGCCGATTCGTTCGTATTC
>CAZDYZ010000185.1:0-2589 GCA_964509525.1 uncultured Acidobacteriaceae bacterium | reverse complement strand
ACCCTGGAAGTGAGACCTACTCCGAGCGAAAACTGCAAGTTCGCTTCGATCCGCTGCTCGGAACCTCGTCGCGAATCGCCGAGGGCGTGAAGCTGCAAACCAGAATCGAAAACGCCACGGCCACATTTCAGGCACCGGACCCAAACTGTCCTTTCTGCGAAGAACGAGTCGACAAAGCGACGCCCTGCATCGCCAGGGAAATCACGCCCGCCGGACGCATTCGGGTTGGTGAGACCCTGCTGTTTCCTAACCTGGTGCCGTACTCCAGATACTCCACTGTCGCTTTGTTTACTTCGCGGCACTGGCTCAACACCCGCGACTTCACTCCCGCCCTGATCGAGGACAATCTGGTGGCCGCGATCGAATACATACACGCGGTCAGAGAGTACGACCAGGATGCCCGGTTCTGTGCTTACAATATCAATTATCTCTATCCCTCCGGAGGCTCACTACCCCATCCCCATAGCCAGGTGTACGTTGATCCATTCCCAACATCGATGATGAGGATGCAGCATGCATCCGTTGCCGCGTATTGGCAAGCAAACCAGCGTTGTTTCTGGGACGATCTTGTATCGGAAGAAATGCAACGTGCGGAACGTATGATCTCGTGCGACGGAGCGATTGCCTGGATGACACCTTTCGCCCCGATTGGATTCAACGAGGTCCGGGCCGTCCTATACGATCGTGCGACAATTCTCGACCTTTCGTCTGACAACATTCAGATGCTTGCTTGCGGCGTCCACAGAGTACTTACTTGGTACGACTCGATCGGATACAACAGTTTCAACCTGGCACTGTACTCTGGCGAGTTGGGCGGCAACGGTGCCGATCGCGTGAACCTGATAATGATCACACGCACCGCCATGGTTCCGTTCTATCGCAGCGATTCAATGTATCTAGAGCGCCTACATTGGGAAGCGGCCGTAGATCGCACGCCGGAGGATGTTGCCGCGAGCGTTCGGGAATACCTTTGCGGCACGAGCTTTGCCTAACCGGGGGGCCATTTCATGTTGCGTCCTCCGAGCACGTGAATATGCAAATGGTGGACGGCTTGGCCGGCACGGAGCCCAACATTGCAAACTGCACGAAAACTGTCCTCGATTTTCCGTTCTCCTGCAATACGGGCGGCGACGAGGTAACAATGGCCGATGAGTTCAGCGTCGTTTGGCTCTGCATTCTGTAAGCCAGAAATGTGCTTCTTGGGAATAACCAACACGTGCGTTGGAGCCTGCGGATGAGTGTCCTCGAATGCGTATACGAGTTCGTCTTCGAAGACCTTCTTCGAAGCCGCTTTGCCTTCGACGATGTCACAAAAAGGACAGTCAGGGATGACCGCCTCCTGCTCGTACGCTTTCAGGTTGATCATACTGGATTGGCCGCTTCGCTGTTCTTGAAACCCGCGCGCCGAAAGTTGCGATAGCGCCGTAAGGCATCTTCAATTACCAGGAGAGCTGCCTTGGCTGGTTGTATCTCTTCGACCTCAACGGATTCTTGTTCAAGAACCTTGTAGTCCTGGAAGCATCGGCGAACCATGAGCAAACGGTGTTGCGGCATGTCAGCGGTTTCATGACATGCACTGACTCAGGCTCAGATGTCGAGACTAAGATAATCTTGTGGTCCTTCTTACCAGCATTGATCATTGTCATCAGCCCAATGGCACGTGCTTTCATCACAGTTAGCGGCATCACGCTCTCCTGGCAAAGCACCAGCACATCCAGAGGAGGGTCAAGTAAGAACTCGACAAGCTGACGGGACTCATCAAGGTTGACCGAATTCTGTATTCGGCGGTTTTACTACCCAGCCAATTACGGCTTCGTCCCGCAAACGCTTGCGAAGACGATGACCGCTGGGATTCAGCTTGTGGAGGAAACTCGCGGAGAGCATCCTGAGCTTCCTCAGGAGTCATCAGCTGCTTTGGGACCAGCGGTTAGCGGTGGTACTCCTCCACGGTGCCCGTATCATAGCAAAAGCGGACAGCTTGCGATCCGATCAAGCAATGCCACTGTGAGCTACGTCCAATGCACAATCAAAAACTTCCAGAACCGCTCAATTATCTCCTGATCGTGATTGCAATCGTCGCGTGCGTGGTTTGTGGATGGCAAATTCGCCAAGGTGGCGGCGCAGCATGGTGTGTGACTCTTGGGCTTGCAGGGTACTTCTTTACCCCGGAAATCTATCAGCTATGGTTCAGGCGCTGAGGTCGAGCGCCAGCGCTTTGGGGTTCCCTTGTTGAGCATGAAGCAATCTCGGCGCTTGACTTCCCACCTGACGCTGGACTATGAATGACTTGTACGACATGCATCAAGGGTGAAGGAGTTCACCCCGAACCGCTGTCCTTCCGATTACCGGGACAGATGATGACTCCTGACGAGGAAACTTGTCGCGGAGTTATGTCCCCCCGGCAAGCTTCCGAGCAAAACTTAGGAGTAACGTTCGATGGAGAACGTGTGGGTACTGGCAGCGCTTTGGGTGGGACTTGCCCTGGTTGCGACTCTTCTTGCCATCTGGTTCAAAATCTCGACCGCGCTCACCGAGATCGTCGTAGGCACAGTTGCGCAGCTCGTCGTTGGCGCATTCGTCGTTCAGGGA
>CAZDYZ010000184.1:0-5171 GCA_964509525.1 uncultured Acidobacteriaceae bacterium | reverse complement strand
GACCTTCTGGTTCGTAGCCAGACGCTCTATCCAGCTGAGCTAAGGGCGCGCGGTCCTGCGGCAGTGCGATTATAGCATCTGCGACATCGTGACTTTGCGATGAGCCTGACCGACAGCAATTTCCTTCATCAGTGCTGCATCACCGCGATGCTTAAACAGGTCAGTCGCAACGCTCAAGCCTTGCGGTACCTCAATTGTGTTTGGATGATGTGCCAACTTGGCAGAAAAACAGCCAGCGTCGGGGACATTCATCTGCTCGGGTAACTTTGGGCGTTAAGTCGTATGAACTAGAGCAGACGTTCAGTAGCCGTTCTGAGTTTCAGGGGTCACTCCCGAGTACGTTTTTTTGCGCGCAGCGAGACACGGGTCCCGCAAGCGCCGCAAGATCGCAAGCCAAGTGCCTCCTCTCCCAAGGTTTGACCGTGCCTGGCTCGGTAACTGCAGTCCCTTCTTTGGTTACTCCAAACCGCACCCTCTTCAACTCACGACCAGTCATTCGAACCCCGACAAGGTCCTTCACCTCGCGTTCGCGCGCGCCATGCGAGCATAGCTTCCGTCGTCAGCTAGAGGACATCTGCGTCTGGTTCCTGCCTTTGAATCGAACCTATGTCCTCAGCGTTTTCCACGCCTAATCGGGTCCGTGCCGATAGGGTCTATTCCCAAGTTACACCAGGACTTTGCTCCCCGTTTTCTCCCGTCCGACGAGGGTGACCAGAGTTTGCAAACCCAAAACTCTCAGACATCAGGAGGCATTACAGATTTTCGCCTAAGAAGCCGATGAAAGACGTGCGTGGAGAAAGAGCACAATGAGACTCCTATGGACACTACTATTGATGGTCAACTCACTGACGGCCCAAACCTTGTTCATCACAGGGCATTCTGATGCTGGGTACGACGCTGAACATGCGTGGACATACAATGACTTCCCTGGTTGGAAAGTCATCGCTGCTACGCACTATTCCGAACCGTGTGCTTACCTCCTAGAAATGCTGCCTTACGATATGAAGCTTGCTCAGCACCAGAATAGCGGTTTGCCTCCTGACGTCGTGCTCGTGTTCTTGGGAGGTACTGACTCACAGAACAACTGGCCTTATCCCGCGCAGTGCATCGCTGATTATATTCACACCCTGAATGGGGGTTGGCCGAACGCTCGTATCATCTGGCCAAATGTTCACTACAACTCAGTCAAGACAATGTTGCCGCCATGGAATGGGGTTGATAGCCGTTGCACCGTACTTGCGTACAATCAAGCCGAGGCTGATCCCTCAACGGGCTTGAGAGCCCAAAGCCCATTTGTTGTATTGGTCGATATCACCTCATTCAGTTCGACTCCGATGACAACTCTAGCGCAGCCATGCGAAATGCAGTTGCCTTGGGGTAACGGCTACGTGCAGTTCATCGATTTCACAACGGATGAGTATGGCGGCTACTGGTACATCAATGTAAGACTCGTTAGGCCTATCTTGCAGCAGAATTGAAGGATACCCTCGACGAGGTCTGCCATAGTTCTCCATGCCGTCTTTGGCACGGTAAAATTACCAATACAATGTGAGTGTTACTTAGCGCGCCAGCCACGATTGCCGGGGTCCGCGAATTTTGGCCCAACAGGAAGTTCGTTGTGTGACCAGCAGGTCTTTCGGAAGCTACTGAGAATTTGGCACGTCACACATTTTTCTGCCCCTTGTTATGCCACTCGTCTGAAGAGGATGCTCGCGAAGAGGACTGACCATTGGTAGCTACAACAAACGATCTGGCCCAGGCGGACTCCGCTCCCGGCCCCTCGCACTGGCGGCCACCGAATAAGCTCAGCTTGCTCTTAGCGTCGCTCTTGGTCTCCCTATTCCTCTTTCTTGCCCTTGACTGGCTTTGGAGCATGTGGATCCTGCGCTCCAAGACTCGGATAACCTCGCAGGGCACCTGCTTCATGCGCGACCCCGTACGCCATCATTCATTGCAGCCCGAGTGTTTTTGTTACCGACACTGGGGCAAGGAATCTTATACTTTTGTTACGAACAACCTTGGCTTTCGCGACGAGAGAATTCGCACGGTTCCCCTTGCCACTACGCGACCCCGCATTCTCATCTTGGGCGACAGTTTCACGGAGGGTATGAGTTCGTGGGCTGACAGCTACATCGGCCAGATCGCCGTTCGCTTCCCGCAATATGAGTTTCTGAATGGTGCAGTCGAGAGTTACTCTCCGTCGAACTACCTCAATGTAACCCGCGCCCTGCTCCACAGGGGTGTGGAGTTTGACGCGGTCATCGTCTTCATTGACATTTCCGACGCGCAAGATGAGGCCGCGTTCTACTACGACAAAGACGGATCGGGTGCGGTTGATGGTCCACTACAGATCGTTCACAATGGAGGGTGGTACACGAAGCTGCGGTTGTACGTCACGGAGCACTTCCTGCTGATGAATAGCATTTTCGGCTTTCTGGAGCGTGCGGCCGTCAAGCATGGGTTTTATCATCTCAATGTTGGCCATGGCCCGCTCTTTGACCTGGAGCGCTCCGCATGGACTTACCGGCCGGTCTCTGATTCGGAACCTTACGAGGTAGGCTATGCACCGCTGGGGCTTAAGGTCGGCATGGCCAAAGAAGCATCCAAGATGACCCTGTTGTGGGAGGAGCTCCAAAAGCGGAACATCCCCCTAAGTGTGGTGGTCTATCCTTGGCCCGCACAGATCGCCCATGACACAATAGAGTCGAAGCAGGTCGTCATGTGGCGCAACTGGTGCAGTGGGAAGTGCCAGAGCTTCATCTCAGTGTTTCCGGCATTCTTTGCGGCTAAGCAACAATGCCCGCAAGATCTGCCCGGATGCTGGTATCTGAACGAGTTCATTTTCGGCGACGAGCATTACAATACGGCGGGAAATGCTCTGGTGGCAGACACAATCGCCAAGTTCCTGGAACAAAATCCGCCACTGAAGCACCAGTAGTTTCTGCACTTGAGTTGGGGAGGGGTTATGGGTTTCTTGCGTACCATCGGCCTTCGGTTCGGAACGGCCGGGGAGTTGTTCGCATTTTTCTGGAGCAATAAGCGCTGGTGGATGACGCCAATTCTGATCACCCTGGGCATCTTCGCCATCCTGCTGATCATCGCGCAGAGTTCTGCCATTGCCCCATTCATCTACTCGTTCTTTTAGGGAGGAGGTTGCATGGGGGATAAGCTCAAAAAGCTGTGGAAGGCTTGGAAGGAGCTGGCACACAAGATCGCGAACTTCCAAGCCCGCGTGCTTCTTACGCTCATTTACTCCATCCTGATCTTGCCGTTCGGGCTGATGGTCCGCTGGTTCTCTGACTCCCTTCACACCAAGAAGCGGACCGTCGCCTGGCTCGATCACCCGCTGGTTGCTAATGATCTGAATGAGGCGCGGCGGCAAGGGTGACATGAATATCCTGGGGATCTCCTGTTACTACCACGATGCTGCGGCCGCGTTATTGCAGGATGGGCGGCTGGTTGCCGCTGCCGAAGAGGAACGCTTCAGTCGCATCAAGCATGACTTCGGATTTCCCCACAATGCCATCCAGTTCTGCCTGGAAGGCGCCGGTCTCAAGGGCGTGGACGTGGACTACGCCGTCTTTTACGAGAAGCCCTTTCGCAAGTTCGACCGCATTCTGATGACGGTCCTGCAAACCTACCCGCTGTCCTACAAGGTGTTTCGCGAGTCCATGATCACGTGGATGATTGACAAGCTGTGGGTGGGATCCAAGATCGCGGCAGATTTGGGGATTCCGCGCGACCGGGTTTTGTTTTGCGAACACCACATGTCGCATGCCGCGAGCGCCTTCCTGTGCTCTCCCTTTGACGAGGCCGCAGTCCTTACTGTCGATGGTGTCGGCGAGTGGGTGACGGGGACCTGGGGAGTGGGACGAGGTAGCCAGATCGAACTGCGGAAGCAGATGGTGTTCCCCCATTCGCTGGGACTTTTGTACAGTGCGTTCACCGCATTCTTGGGCTTCGAGGTCAACGAGGGTGAATACAAGGTCATGGGGATGGCGCCCTACGGACAACCTCGTTACATTGACAAGGTGTGGAAACTGATCCGGCAAGAACGCGACGGGTCCTTCTCCCTCGACATGGATTACTTTTGTTTCCATCACTCCACGGACCGCACCTTCAACGGCCGCTTTGTTGAGTTGTTCGGGGAGCCACGACCGCCCAAGATGTTGTTCTTCACCACCACCTCCGGCTTCCCGGCTTACTTTGGCGACCCCCCGGCGAACTACGCTGCACTGTGCAAGCTCAACCAGCATTACGCCGACATCGCGGCCAGCATCCAGCAGGTGACGGAAGAAGTCCTGCTCTCCATCGCGCAACAGTTGCATCGCGAGACCGGCCTGAAGAAGTTGTGCATCGCAGGCGGGGTTGGCCTGAACAGCGTAGCTAATCAGCGCATGCTGCGCGAGACCCCCTTTGAGGAGCTGTTTATTCAGCCCTCGGCAGGAGACGGGGGAGGGGCCTTAGGCGCAGCGCTGTGGGCGGATAACATGTTGCTGGGGAATCCGCGACGCTATCGCATGGACCATGCCTACTGGGGAAAGCAATATTTACCCGGCGAGATTCAGGATTTCCTTGATAACAATCACATCTCCTACCAGTTTATCGAGGACGAGGATCATCTGCTGGACCTGACGGTCGATCGCTTGCAGAAGGGAAAGGTGATTGGGTGGTTTCAGGGCCGCTTCGAGTGGGGTCCGCGCGCGTTGGGCAATCGCAGCATTCTAGCCGACCCGCGCAACCCCAACATGAAGGACATCGTCAACACCAAGATCAAGTTCCGCGAGCCCTACCGGCCGTTCGCGCCCTCGGTGCTGGCCGAATGTGCCGAGACCTACTTCGATCTGCCCAACGCTATGGAGCACTATCCCGGGCGCTACATGCTCTACGTCGTTCCGGTGCGGCCCAGCAAGCACAGCGTGCTGCCGGCCATCACCCATGTGGACGGCACCGGCCGTCTGCAGACCGTCTTCCGCGACAGCAATCCCCGTTACTACCAGTTGATCGAGCGCTTCGGCCAGGCTACCGGCGTGCCCGCCGTGCTCAACACCTCCTTCAACCTCAAGGGCGAGCCCATCGTGAACACCCCTGCCAACGCTTATAGCACCTTCGCCAAGAGCGAGATGGACACGCTGGTGCTGGGTGATTTTCTGGTGGACAAACCGAAGGGG
>CAZDYZ010000183.1:0-2019 GCA_964509525.1 uncultured Acidobacteriaceae bacterium | reverse complement strand
AGCCGCTGGAACCGGGAACCAGCTGATAAACGGTGCCATTGTTGTCAGTACCGCCTCCACCCGTCGTCCCATAAATGTCACCCTGGTAGAGGGTCACCCCGGCGAATGGCTCATATCCGTCATTGGTTCCGAAGATGAAATTGTGCAGAATCGATTCGCTCCAGCTTCCGTTAGAGGGGGTCAGCTCAAATACGAGGCCGACGCCTTGGCCACCTCCTAGCTGGGTTGCTCCGTAAATATTGTTAGATTGGTCTTGAGCCAGGTCCCCGATCGGGTTACTCCCGTTGGGCCCGTCAAAGGCGAACAGGGGTGTCTCAATCCAGTAGTTTTCCAGCACGTTTCGTGGTGGAGTAGGCCGCGGCTTCAAGCTAAAGACCACTCCGCACCCAGGAAGGCCGTAGTAACTTTCACAGTTGCCGCCGCCTCCCCCGGTCGTGCTTCCGTAGAGTACGCCATCGGGGCCAATCAGTAGCGGCGCTTCCGGTGCTGCCCCATCCGTTCCTCCGGTGAATTGATACAGGATGGTGTACCGCCCGGTGGATGGGTTGAACTTAAACACCGTGCCGCAGCCCGGCAGGCCGAGATTGTTGGGGCACGTTCCACCCCCGCCAGCGAAAGTGGTTCCGTAGAGATTTCCTGCATGATCCATCACCATACCCGCCAATGGAATTGCCCCTTCCGCTCCGCTGCTAAATTCGTAAATGACGGAGTAGGTTTGCGCGGAGAGCGATTCAGGCGCGACCATGGACAGCGCGAGCACGAGAGCGCAGGCCGTCAGCGCCGCGTTAACTTGTTTCGGGTATAACGTTTGGTGATTTCGAGGTTTTGGATTTGTCATCGCACGAAATTTCATAATCTGCTCCTTTGCGTCTTTGGCTAAGGCCGAGGGAGAGGCCTCCCGGGTTGGTGCGGATCCGAATGCAGGGCCGCTGGCCAAACACCTCAGCTATCCGCAATCGGAGCCTTCCGGCCAAAGTTGCGGTGAGTGTGCTCTGGCTGGGCTGCGAGAACAATGCAGGCGAGGTAATTTTTATGTCAGATAAATATCAATCGGCGTAACCCATTAAATTCAAAGGCTGATGACTGGTGGGTCTGCGGGTTGTGCGCAATGTAGGGCCTGTTCGAAATCGTGACTGATGTGGTGCGGTCGGTAGATAATCGTAGTAAACTTCGCACGCCGCTCCCGTTACAACCCTTTCGATGAGAAACGCGCTGCCAGATCGCGTGCGGATTGGCGCCTTCGAAGTTGATCTTCGCGCGGGAGACCTGCGCAGTGGGCACGGCAGCGTCATCCTTCCTGCCCAGGCCCTGCACATCCTGCGAATGCTGATTGAGGGCGACGGCGAGTTGGTGGCGCGAGAGGATATTCGCAAGAAACTCTGGCCCAATGACACGGTGGTTGAATTCGATCACAGTATCAATACTGCCATCCGGAGCCTGAGACGAGCGCTGAGCGATTCAGCCGACGAACCCAGATACATCGAGACAATGCCGCGGCGCGGATATCGCTTACTGGTTCCGGTCGAACAGGTGGAACCGTTGTCAGTAACGGGTGGTGAGTTGTCCAAGTCAACCGGCAAGGCTGCAGTGCAGATACCGGCTGGTACCACCAGCCTTATCGGCAGGAAGGTCTCGCATTATCGCGTGTTGGAGGTCCTCGGCGGCGGTGGCATGGGCATGTTGTACAAAGCAGAGGACCTGAAGCTCGGCCGGCAGGTGGCCCTTAAGTTTCTTCCTGAAGAGCTGGCGTGGGACAAGGTTGCGCTACAGCGCTTCGAGCGCGAGGCTCACACCGCATCCTCGCTTGACCATCCCAATATCTGCACCATCTACGAAGTCGAAGAGCACGACCAGCAGCCGTTCATCGTCATGCAATTGCTACAAGGCGAGACGCTGCGCGATCGGCTCGCGACACTCGCGGCTGAGCAGAAGAAGCTGCCGCCCGACGACCTGCTCGAGATCGCCACTCAAATTTGCGAGGCCTCCAGGCGGCGCATGCCAAGGGCATCATCCATCGCG
>CAZDYZ010000182.1:0-1721 GCA_964509525.1 uncultured Acidobacteriaceae bacterium | reverse complement strand
ATCAAAAGCACGCCCGTCACCGAGAGGATTAGGAACAAAAAGAACGCCATCAGGCCGAGTCCCCACGTGTAGGTCAACCGCAGACTGTGGCGATGAACCTTGACTGGCTGAACGTGCAGGAAGAAATTGGTGAAGCTGGTCGATGAACGTCCGAGATCCGTCTGAGGCAAAGGATTGCGGAAGATGGAATGCCAGATGTTCGCTGGCAGGTTAGTGAGAACAGCCCAGGGACGGGCAGAAATTTGGTTGCTCATACGCTGTAATAAGTCCCCGGCTCGATTTCGACGTCTTTATCAACTTCTAATTCCCCGTTGGGCGCCAGTCGTACTTGGAACCACGGCAGATTCTTGGGCGCAGGGCCGCCGGTCACGTTGCCATCCTGGTCATAGCGAGACCCGTGACAAGGACAGGCGAAGCCCGTCTCCGAAACAGCAACAATGCAGCCCAAGTGGGTGCAGGTGGTCGAGATGGCCGCGACTTTGTCGCCGTCACGCAGCAGGCAAATTCGTCGTGCGTCGAGTGTCATCCGCGAACCGGGTGGATAATCGCCGGGCTTTCCGATAGAAAAGCGGTTCGGTTGGCCATAGGTGGCGCGCGGCTTTATGAAGATCCAGTTCGAGAATGCAGCCACTAGCGCCGATCCGCATACTCCGGTTCCCGTTAACCAGGAGAGCAATCTCCGTCGCGTGATTTGCTCAGGGTTTGGTTCCGGGCTTGGCGTCTTTTGCTCGCTCGCCATCTTCCGCCTCCTCTGCGCTTTTCTCCACCATCTCTTCCATGTCCGCCCAGAAAACCTGGTACTTGGCGTCCTCCAGGTTTTGGAAGTGGTTCCGCCGAACTGCGAAAACAAAAATCATCGCGGTGCCGATCCCCATCGCCAGGCTAGCTAGGATTGCAAGCCATGTGATGTCCATCAGTTCTCCGCTCTCCCACGCGGCGCACCCGACACTGCACGTTCTGCACGCCGGCACACGTGGTCCGGGTACACCGCCTTACCGCTCAAGGCCCATGAAACCGTCGTTCTTTGCCGACTCCGTGGTCGACTCTTCGGCTAGTTCAGCAATCGTTACGGCTCCGAGTACCTGCGTGATTGCCGCTTGGGCTTTGCGCCACACCGGATGGACCGGGCAAGAAGGTCTTCGCTCACAGGAACGGTCGTTTCTCAAACAAAGGTTCAGTTGAGTCGGTCCCTCCATGGCCTCGATCACTTGGAGAAGCGTGAGGTGCCCCGGCTCGAGGTTCAGACAAAACCCACCGCCCGATCCGGCAAACGACATGACCAAGCCCTGCCGGACCAATTGCTGCAAGATTTTCGAGAGGAAGCTCTGTCGGACACCCGCAGCCTCAGCCAACACGTTCAAGGGCACCTTTTGACCGAGGGGACTAGCCGCAAGATGGACAACGACCCGGACAGCGTAGTCAGTCGCTCGGTTAATCTTCATAGGTATCCTGGACCCAAGATGTCCAGACGCTGCCCATATAGCAACAGCTCGATCTTGCTTTGCAGTGATCTAGGCGCGTCATCAGCGTGACGAAGGTCACGCGACCACTTGCAGGGTCGAAATCTCTGATAACGGCGGTAAGTTCACCCTCTGTGTCCCACAAGAGTGTCTGGGCGTCAGGCGCTAAGGTCTGTTTGGTTCAACTAGCTACGTTTGAGCCCGGCCTTTTTCGGTAGTCGTTTGGGTCGTGCAGCATACGCACGTGAGATGTTGGTTTGA
>CAZDYZ010000181.1:0-1904 GCA_964509525.1 uncultured Acidobacteriaceae bacterium | reverse complement strand
TTTTCTCCCGCTTCTCCTGCACATACACCCAGCGGTACTGCAATCACGTTTACGGCACCTGCTGCCGTCCCGGCCGGCAGTACGGTCACGATTGTCGCGACGTCCACTACGGACCCGACCAAGACTGTTTCGGAGGTCGTTACCATCACGCCGGGTGTGCCTCCCAACAGCTTGTTATACGGACAGTTTGTCATTTTGGTGACGGCACGCAATTCCAGCAATGGCCCGTATGTTATTGGAGGTGTAATTTCGGGGGATGGGAACGGCACGATCTCGGGAGGGGTTCTGGATTTAGTAGATGCGTCGGGGAATGCCTCGCCCGCCGCAGTAGTTCCCATAACGGCGCCGAGCACTTACTCGATGGGACCGGACGGATGCGGCCAAATTCGTCTGACCATTAACACTGTTGCGCTAAATGGTACTTTCGGTGTGAATGGCACGGGGGCGATTACACTGAGCGTTGCTTTCGTAACCCAGCAACACGCTCTTCTCAGTGAAACCGATAGTTTCGGAAGTGGAACTGGAACGCTCGATCTGCAAAACACGTCCGATTTGGCGGCGTTCCAGGGTGGCACGGCCGGGCTCAACGGCATCTATTCGCTGCGTCTGTCAGGGTCAGAGATAACGCCTCCCTTTCCAAGATATTTTGTTGCCGGTGGATTGACATTTCAATCCTCTGGAAATTCGCAGGCGGAGACCGCGCACATTGCGGACCAGTCAGACAAGGGTGCAATCACCAGCGCGCCATTCGCCGCCACTGCTCCATACTATTTCCCATCCTCCAATGCGGATCAAAATGGCGAGATTCAACTCGACGCGGTCAACTTGGGCCTGTCCACACAGTTCGCTTTGGATCTCTGGTTAATAGATGCAAACCATTTCGTCGTCACAGATTGGAGAGATTCGTACATGGGCACGCCCGATGTGATCGTCGGGGGGTATCTGACGGCACAGCCATCCTCTCCCTCCATTTCCGGTACCTATGCGTTTACGGAGTCTGGCGCGACCATTGCGGCCCAGCCACAAGTAGCTGGCGGGATCATTACCTGCGGCTCGGCGGGGACGTTGGATGTCACTCCTCTGGGGGGCACGCCTGTGAGCGACCAAGCAATCACAGCGGCCTGTACTGCACCCGCCAATGGGCGCGGCGTGATCGCAATCTCGGGTGCGGGTGCCACTGGCATCAGCCAGTTCGCCGCATATCCTACGTTGGACGAAGGGCTTTACATTCTCGAACTTGATGGCGGGTCCGCGGGAACTTCAGGCCCTTCAGGCACGGGCGTGGCTCTGCAGCAGACGTTGACCGCTCCTATTGCAGCCTCCTCATTAAGCGGCAACTACGCCTCAGGTTTCGTCGCAACCACGGCGCTGGGCACAGAGGACTTTACCGGGCAGATCATTGCTGACGGCGTTTCGACATTATCGGGGACAGCGGACGTGAATTCATTCAAGGCTACCCCACCGCTTGGCACACCGTCTTCTAACGCAGTCTTGAATGGTTCGTTCACCGCAGGCACCGAGGGAGAATTCCCCTTAGTGCTGACGATCACACCGGCAACTGGACAGCCGACGCCTGAAATCACCTCGCTGAACCAAGCATGTTTCCTCGTGGACGCGAACACCTGCCTGCTTCTGGATCTGGACGCAAGCGCACCCGGCACAGGCATCCTGCAATTGCAGCAGACTGGCCTGTGAAGACGGCGGAATGACCAATAGATGGCGGCGAAGGTCGGGTTCGCTCAAGCGATGAGGCAGCTATCTGCTCGTCGGCAGTTGTCGTAACCCTCCGGGGAGATTGCGATGGTTGTGCACCGTATCTCATCAGCCTTAGGTCTGGGGATCGCCCTAATCTTTTCCGTTCATTTTTCGGCCCCGTGTCTGGCTCAGAATCCTAATATTGGAAC
>CAZDYZ010000180.1:0-1944 GCA_964509525.1 uncultured Acidobacteriaceae bacterium | reverse complement strand
TGAATGCAATTTCACGCCGTCACGAGCGGGAGGCAGATCGCTACGCCTGGGAGAATATTTCGGCCATCACGCCCTTCATCACCTCGATGCACAAGCTGGCCGACCAGAACCTGGCAGAGCGCCAGCCGTCGCGTTTCGTCGAGTGGCTCTTCCACTCCCATCCGTCGATCGGAGAACGGATCGCCGCGGCTGAGGCATGGGCGGAGCGCAAGCAGCCAGCAGCGACCCACGTCAGCTAATTTATCTACCCCTTTTGTCAATTTGAGAAGCACGCCGCGATCAGACCTGCAGGGCGCTGTGATCAGGCAATGTGCCGCTATAGTGCAAGCACGTGTTGTGGGTATTCGTCGTGAAGTGTTGCGATTCTTACAGACGGTTGTGGTTGAAAGCGGAAAGAACCTTATCAGCCGTACTTGAACACCTCCGGCAGACGCAGCTCGGTTTGCGTCTGATTTTGATAAGGAAGATCGCAAGCCGCAGGATCAATGACCCAGGGAGAACAAAGCAGCTGTATGCCCTGGTTTCCGTCATGCTGCGCTTCCCTTGCTGCGGATGATGGCTTCCACCCGCCGGAGATCTTCCTCGGTGTCCACGCCCACAGTGTCGAACGGCGTTTCGGTCACGTAGACCGCAACGCCGTGATCGAGAAACCGAAGCTGCTCCAGTCGCTCGCTGCGTTCCAGTTGCGACTCCGGCCATGTGCAGAAGGCATCTAGTGTCGCTTTGCGATAAGCATAGAAACCCAGATGCTTGTGTCGGCGCACCTGTCTACTACCATCGCGGTCAAACGGAATCGTCGCGCGGGAAAAATAAAGGGCACGACCGTCCAGGGCCGTGACTACCTTCACGGCATTCGGGTTGTCGACATCCTCGGCCGAGCAAGGCGTTTTCAGGGTTCCAACCTCCACAATCTTGCTTTCCATCAGCTTTAGCAGAACTTCGAAATGCTCGGGACGGGCCAGCGGCTCATCACCCTGCACATTGACGTAGAGGTCGGCCTCGACTGTCTGCGCAACCTCGTGGACCCGTTCTGTCCCACTGCAGTTAGCGGGCGACGTCAGACGGTACGCCCAGCCATTCTGCCGGCATACGGCAGCAATCTCATCCGAATCTGTAGCCACGATCACGTCCGCCAGTTGCGAACAGGCGCGGGTGGCGTCATAGACATGGGCGAGCATGGGCCGACCGTTAATTTGGCGGAGAATTTTGCGCGGCAGGCGAGTGGAAGCAAGTCTTGCCGGAATGACTGCAATGGCCTTCATGCGCCTAGTTTCGCGGGACAGAGCGCAGTATGGCAAGGCCAACCAGCTGCTCGGACATACCGGGGATTTTTCCCGTTTCCGCCAAAATTGACGACAACCAAATGGGAAAAATAGAATCAATAACTTAGACGGAATAATAGGGATATCCCATTGCCTCTTTACGAATACCAGTGCAAGAAGTGCCACAGCCTGACTGAACGGATCCAGAAGTTTTCCGACCCGGTGCTGAAGGTCTGCCCCCATTGCGGAGGCGAGCTGGAACAACTGCTTTCGGCGCCGGCAGTACAGTTCAAAGGTTCCGGCTGGTACGTTACTGATTACGCCAAGAAGACTGCCAGCGCTGCCAAGCCGGACGGAAATGGTGCGACCCCGGCTGCTTCTCCCGAGAGCAAGGCGGAAGGTGCCAAACCCGAGAGTTCACCCTCCAAAGACGCCTCGAGCAAGGAGAAATAGTTCCGATGGTGTGTCCTCGGGAAGGCGTGGGGCATCACAAAGGTGTGTGATGGGTGCCTCACCCCCCTGTGCCGATCATAGTTTCCGGGGCGTGCAGGCAAGCATTAGAATGTTGGTGAACGTACACTCGTTCGCGCCCTCTATATTTCACATCTCTTCTCATCAGGAGGACAGGTCATGCCGAAGAGCGCTTTGACCATCACGGACCAACGCAACGAGAAAACCTATG
>CAZDYZ010000179.1:0-4638 GCA_964509525.1 uncultured Acidobacteriaceae bacterium | reverse complement strand
CAAATGCCGGACGGCTCCATCCTCGTGACCTTTCTGAATGGCGCCATCCGCACTTCTGAACAGGAAGAAATGGCCGAGCTCCTGCGCTGCAAATCGAAGCTGATGGTGGCGTTTGGCTCCTGCTCGCATCTGGGAGGGGTTCCCGGGCTGACCAATCTCTTCCCGCGAGAAAGTATCTTGGAGGCGGTGTACCTTAAGTCGCCGACCACGCAGAACCCGGACAATTTGCTGCCTGGCGTAGGCGGTGGCAACGGTACTCTGGCTCTGCCTTCCTTCTCCAGTCGCGTTCGTGCGCTAGACCAGGTTGTCGAGGTGGATTATTACGTGCCCGGCTGTCCGCCGCTGCCGAAAATCATCACTGGCGCCGTGACCGCACTGCTGGGCAAAGATCTTCCTGAGAAGGGCAGTGTTCTGGCTCCAAATGAGGCACTGTGCACCGAGTGTCCGCGCAAAGATTCGAAGCCGGAAAAGATCGCGCTTAGGACATTTAAGCGACCTCAGGAAGTCCTGATCGACGAAACCCAGTGCCTGCTGGCGCAAGGACTGCTCTGCTTGGGACCGGCAACGCGCGCCGGATGCGAGGCTGCATGCCTACACGGCAACATGCCTTGCACGGGCTGCTGCGGGGCTCCCGGACGAGTGCGCGATCAGGGCGCGAAGGCGCTGTCGGCCATTGCATCTCTGGTGGATAGCCGGGAAGAAAAGGATATAGATGCCGTCCTGGCCAGTGTTCCTGATCCTGTCGGGACCTTCTACCGCTATAGCCTGCCGGGCTCGTTGCTTGCGCACAGACGTGATGTCTAGAGTCTGCAAAACTCCATTTCGAGGTGCCCTATGGCTGATGTAACGACGGCCCAGCAAGTCTGGAACCAGTCTGCCAAAAGAGCGGGCGAGCAGTATCTACGCCGCCGCATCACCATCGATCCGGTCACTCGACTCGAAGGTCATGGCAAAGTCGAGATCTTCCTTGATGATGCAGGCGAAGTCGATCGCGCGTACTTCCAGGTGCCTGAACTGCGAGGGTTCGAGAAGTTTGCTGTGGGGCGGCCGGTGGAGGAGATGCCGCAGATCATGTCGCGCATTTGCGGCGTGTGTCCTACAGCGCACCATATGGCAGCCACCAAGGCGCTGGATGCCGTGTACCATGTTGAACCGCCCGAGGCCGCGAAGAAAATTCGCGAGCTTGTATATTCTGCCTTCATGGTGGAAGACCATGCTCTCCATTTCTACTATCTCGGCGGCCCCGATTTTATCGTCGGGCCGGATGCCTCACCATCGCAGCGCAATATCCTGGGCGTGATTCAGGCCGTCGGGGTTGAGAACGCAAAGAAGGTCATCAACATGCGACGCCGCTTGCGCGAGTTGATTGCTTTGGTCGGCGGTAAGCCCGTTCACCCAGTGTTCGGCCTACCCGGTGGCGTGGCCAAACGCTTTACTCCGGAAATGCAGAAGCAATTTCAAGAGGTCGCCGAAGATGCTGTAGCATTTGCCGTCTTCACGCTAAAGGTTTTCGACGATCTCGTACTTGGCAAGCCAGAATACTTCGATCTCATTACCTCCAGCGACTATACCCATCGCACCTATTACATGGGCTTGGTTGATGACGAGAACCATGTCAACTTCTACGATGGAGACGCTCGCGTTGTTACCCCGGAAGGCGTGGAGTGGAAGAAGTTCCGCGCGGCGGACTATGCAAACATCATCGCGGAGCATGTTGAACCCTGGAGTTATGCCAAGTTCTGCTATCTGAAACCCTTGGGTTGGAAGGGCTTCGCTGACGGCCAGGACACCAGCATTTACAGTGTTTCTCCACTGGCCCGGCTGAACGCTGCGGACGGCATGGCTACACAACTGGCCGACAAGGAATGTTGCCGCTTCTTTGAAACCTTAGGTGGCAAGCCAGTGCATCACACCCTCGCGAATCACTGGGCACGGCTGGTGGAGCTCTTATATGCAGCTGAGCGCCTGCAGGAGCTGGCACATGATGACAAGCTCTTAGGTGACGAATATCGAGTGCTGCCAACAGAGACTCCGACCGAAGGAGTCGGCGTAGTGGAAGCTCCGCGCGGAACGCTTATTCATCACTATTGCACCGACGAACGCGGAATCGTACAACAGGCCAACCTCATCGTCGCCACGCAAAACAATTCTGCACGCATTGCCATGAGTGTTGACAAGGCCGCAAAGGGTTTAATTCACGGCAGCGACATTCCTGAAACCGTACTGAACAGGATTGAAATGGCATTCCGTGCGTATGACCCTTGCAACGCTTGTGCGACACACTTCTTCCCCGGAAGCTCGAGTCTGGTTCTAAGAGTGCATGACCACTACGGCAATGTGCTCGCCCAACTCGATCGTGATCATCGTGGCGGCACGACTAGCAAGTGAACGGTTAGAAAAAGTTACTTAACGCGACACAGCGCAACTCATTGGAGAGACGAAATGATCCAGACAAAAGAGGCAATCATCGTGGAGCATCCCTTTTTTCAGGGCATGGACAAGAAGCACTTGGAGTCGATGGCGGAATGTGCAGAGAACGCACGCTTTGAAGCAGGCCAGATAATCTTCCATGAAGGTGATCCAGCGGAGCAGTTTTACCTCATCCAGGAGGGCTTGGTATCAATCCAGTTCACGCTGCCCCACCGTGGCCTCACCACGGTGCAATCGGTAGGGGAAGGAGACGTCCTGGGTTGGTCGTGGCTGTTTCCCCCCTACCGCTGGCATTTTGATGCGCGAGTGCAACAGCCCACACGTGCCCTGGCGCTTGATGCAGCATGTCTGCGTGCCAAGTGCGAAAGGGACCATGATTTGGGCTACGAGGTCTTCAGGCGGTTCATGCAGGTAGTCACCGAGCGCCTAGACGCTACCCGACTACAGCTTTTGGACTTGTACTGCACAAGTTAGACAAACGCGGCCAAACGAGTTCCGAGGTGGAAGAAACGTGTGCGCTGGCCGGCGGGTTGGTCGGGTCGAGGACTGGCGCCATACTCCATAGGTTCAGGGTCGAGCTGGAGCCCAGGAAAGTTCCCAGCGAGATCCTCTGGCGACGCGTTTCCGCTTGTGGGCTTGCCAGAATGTATTGCGCCTACAGTGCAGTCGTTCTCGGCTTCTTCGGTGCCGCTTCCGCCTGCCATTTTTCGGCTCGAGCAGGTCTTCGCCGGTGACCGGGAAGCTTATCCAATCAAGGTCAGCGTCGAGCGTGTCAACAAGAGACTTGAATGTAGTATCAAACGGATCGGATTCGCGAAAGTAGACGAAGTTGATCTTGGCCAGTTCCTTGGGAATTTCTGCATCGGGTACACTGCGTCGCAGCACCCGTATAAGCCGCTTGTTGTCTTTCGCCGCGTGAGCGACCTCGTTTTGGCAGGCACGGACACGACCGAGTCGGGGGTGATGAGGAAGAAAGAATTGTCGGCGCTCTCGATGCCTGCCGTAGATTTCTTGCTGCCATTCGGCAGTGAGTGGAATGTCCTGCCAGTCGACCCAGGCCTCCCGTTGGAGCTTCACGAAAGGGTCGTGAAGCTGGCGCACGAAATCCTTGTCTTTTCGCGAACAGGAAATGAGGACATCGGACATGGCGCTTACCGACAAAGGTTGGTAAAAAGTCGCACCATCGCGAAGCGCGAATCAACTCAATTCGCTGCGAGAGAACGTGAAAACCACGCCTGTCCATTAACTGTCCAATAATGCTTCACAAAACGTGGCCCTTAAGCCAACTAATCGGGATAAGTCCCTTTCTAATGCGCCGATCTCTTCCGGGCACTGAACACTAGGACGGCGCCGTGCGCATGGGGACGAAATTCCTCAAAGCCCGCCTCAGCTACATAGCTGTCGAGATCAGGGAGTTCGAAGATATGACCGCCCCCTTTCTCTGCGCGCTGGCGCAGGGGTCTGTATTTGAAGAGGCCCCTGCTGCCGACGAAGAAGCACATCACCGCCAATGGCGCTCCTGCTTTCATGGTGCGGTTAATCTCACGCAATGCCAAGACTGTGTCGGAGAAGTGGTTCAACGACCCCGCGCAGATGGCAGCGTCGAACAGACCGGCTGGGAACGGTAGCGCCTCGACCTTGGCCCGGGCGAAGTGAACTTTGGGAATACCGTCCCGCTGGACGTAACGGGCGCCCCGACGCAGCATGCTCATGGAGGCATCAATGCCATAAACGGTCCTTGATGCCGCAGCGACGCGACGTCCGTAGGTCCCCGGACCGCATGCCACGTCCAGGATGACACCGTGCTGTGATCCCACAATGTCAGAGACGTCTCGTACCAACTCTCTCAAGGACGTGCTGTGCCATCCGCCAAACAGGTTACACACTGGCGGGTATATACACTTCTCGTAACAGTACGCAGCAAGATTAAGGAGGACGGAAGAGTCCCTCTTGCCGAGCATGCGTAGGGATCGGTTACTGTTCTCTTCGAGCTTTTCCACGATGAAGTCGGGAATCCCATCGAGGATTGGGTAGCTTACCGCACAGGCATGGCAGTAGAGACTCCCGGACGGTAGCTCCGGCTCCCGCTTGCATGTGGGGCATACGTAAATGCCGTATGGCTGCGAACTGATTGCGCGCTCTTTTTCCGGAGCGGCGGTTTCGCGATCGATTGTTGTAGTTGCCATCTTGCCCTCCACGCGTCGGCTT
>CAZDYZ010000178.1:0-8836 GCA_964509525.1 uncultured Acidobacteriaceae bacterium | reverse complement strand
TCAACTGGTTTGCTTACGCACAACAATTACTTCAATGTGGCGATCAGCAATACCTACACTTTCAATTCCAACACGGTTGGCAATCTCGTTCTCGATTTCAGCTTGTTGCATCTCACCCAGGATCGGAACTCAGATCTGGGCTTCGCGCTGGCCTTCCCCTTCAGCTCCACCGCGCTGACCATCTCCGGTTTCGAAACCTTTGGTGACAACCAATTCGCTACTCCTATTACGCTTTTCCCCAACCTGCGCAATCAACAGAAATACCAGTTCCGTTACGACCTGAGCCACGTTGTCGGTACCCATTCGCTCAAGTTCGGAGTCGACTTCATTCACGAACCGGTGCTGAGTGGGTCTTTTCCTGGGACGGCTGAGACGCTTGCGCAGTACGTAAATAATCCCACCTATTACATACAAAACCCCGGCGTGTTCGGTACCTTCACCCCGGGATGTGTCAATTTCACCGCTTCCGACGGCTCGACTTGCACCTTCACTCCGGCCAGCGACGGCAGCTTCTCGCAGAATGTTCAGCGTCTCGCGCTTTACGCCGAGGACTCCTGGCGCGTCACGCCCAAACTGACCTTCAACTACGGCTTGCGTTGGCAAAATACTTGGGGGCTGTTCACTGCGTCGGGCCGAAGCCAGGCTGATAATGCGGCGTACATCACACTGCAGGCGCTGCAGATTCCCGTTGTGACCAGCCTGCCGCACGATGACCATAATCAGTTCGCGCCTCGTATTGGGCTGGCTTACTCTCTCGGCAACAGCGGGAACACGGTCATTCGCGCCGGCTTTGGCATGTTCTACGACGATCTGGCGCAGAACGGATGGGCGATCGCATTCCAGGCTGTCAACAATTCGACCTTCACCACCGGGCCGTGCAGCCTGACGGGAGGTCCGGGTAGTTATGCGCTTGCCGGCTCCGGCTGCCTGATGGGCGGCAGCGGGGCCACGGGCAATGTGATCGGCTCCAATTACAAAACGCCTTACGCCATTCACATTACCGGCGGCGTGCAGCACGCTTTCAACAAGGAGTGGGTGGCGAGCGCCGACTATGTGTACGAGGACGGCCTTCACGGATACCGCGCCTTCCCCTATACCAGCGGCACCAATTTATTCACTCCGCTCATACCTACGACAGACCCGAACTATGCCACGGACCAGGCGAATGTGGTGCCCAATGTCAACGTCTTCGAGTCTGACAACCGTTCCAAGTACAACGGGCTGCTGGTGCATCTGGCAGGCAATATGAAGCGCTTCAACCTAGTCGCGAACTACACGCTTTCCAGGGCAAACACATGGGGCTGCCTGCTGGGCGAGCTGTTTGATTATGTCGATGGCGTCTGTAAACTGCCGAACGGGCAGCTGGATGCTTTTGGACCCGGAGACTACGGACCATCTGGCGAAAACGTTACTAACCGCTTCGTTCTCGCCGGCACAGTGTACCTTCCCGGTGGATTTCAAGTGAGCAGCGTCAACCAGTTCGAGAGCGCCCGCCCCGTTACCATCACGAATGCGGACAACACTGGTCGCATCTATGTGAATGGAGTGTACACAAGCCTCGACGAATTCCGGGGCACACCTTACCTCCAAACCGACCTGCGGGTCACGCGCCCATTTAAGGTGGGTGAGCGCTGGCAGATCATGCCATTCGTCGAGTTCTTCAATCTCTTCAACCGTAACAATCCCGGGGCAAACTACGCGGTCAACGTCGTGCAGCTTCCGGTTCCACCGTCCCAGATGGTGCCAAATCCAGCCACAGGTATCACCAACGTCACCAGCATCTGCATCAACACAAGCTGCACACAAACCAAGCCGATCACCAGCCTCAACCAGCTTGAGATACCCGAGGGTGCGCTAGGAGACTTCTTCGGGCCGGGCACAACGGTGGGCATCCCCTTCGCGGCGCAGCTGGGATTGAGGGTCACTTTTTAGCCCGGGTTTCGTTCACCCACGCTGGGAGAACGTCTTTTTCAGCATTATCCTGCATGCCCCGCGCGGAGAGCATCCCATCCAGGTAGTCGACGAGCACATCTGGGACGCGGCATTCAAACCGGGGGCAGAGCTACCTGAATTGCGCCGCAGCTCCAACAATGGACAGTCCGTACCTGACTGCGAGTTGAGAAGAATTTCAAATCTCACCGAGTCGCGCTGCGCCTATTGCTCTTGGACCAGTGCCCAAGCCGGTACTCCCTGATATGGTTGGTGGAGCTGTCTCTGATTCTCACCGCTACGTTGCCGTTGGAATCGCATGTGTAGGCTTCTTCGATAAACATCTCATCACTCGGAACAAATTGGGTTATAGGAAGATCCGCAACTTTGGATTGACTCTGCAGTTTGGGGTCAAAGGGAACCCGGATGTCGTCCCAGTTGGTCATCTCACCCTGAGGCTCCCCGGCGTCATCCAGATGGGCACATTCGAGGTACCTGAAGTGTCCGATGTTGTGCACCGGTCGGTAAACCCGGAGGGTACGCAGTGGTGGTTCGCCCCGGTCGGGAAGTTTCATCCCGCGGGGAAAGATGCGATCGAACACAACATTTCTGCCCTCATCAGCTTCGCGCCACACCCCGAAGTTCTGAGTGAATTGTTCATGAAGCACACATCGTTGATGAGTGTCAGCACGAATCGCCAGACCGATCGCCGTAGCTGATCGCATGTATGCCGAGCGTCGGACCCTTCGCCCAAAGGTTTCTCGCAAAATCCTCGCCACCGGCGGGAGTTCGGACCCGCCGCCAGTGACATAGAGCGTGTCAACCGAGTGCTCTGGATGTGCGCTTAGTAGAGTATCAACTATGCGGCGTGAGGACTCAATCAGAGGCTTGCATCGTTCGTAATAAGGATCGACCCCAATCGAGATTTCCTTCCACGTGTTTCGTACTCGTTCCAGGTCGACGGTCACCTTGCGACTATTCGGGTTAAGTGACTCTTTCTTCTCGCGGCACTCTTCAAGCAGAAGCAGCCACTCCGAAGAACTGAGATTGTCACGCTCTCCCTGGGAAATCCCTGCAGCCTCCAGAGCGAGATCTGCAAGAATCTCGTCGAAATCATCTCCTCCAAGATTGGGAATGCCGTCCGATGCAACGACTGCGTGCTCCGTCTCCCCCCAATCTACCAGCGAAACATCGAAAGTTCCGCCACCGAGATCGTAAACCAGCAGTCCGCCTGGGGCGCGCCGCTTTCGGTCCGCACGGTTACGGTAAGCAAACTCGATGGCCGCGGCAGAGGGTTCATTCGACAGCCCGAGAACAGCAAAGCCTGCAGCTCGTGCGGTTTCCTCGGTGAGAAATCGTTGATTACTGTTGGCGTTCGCGGGCACTCCGAGCATGATTTCCAGATGATCGTCCGAACTCGCTCCCAGGTTCGAGCGTTCCACCAGCTCTGTGCGCAACGTCGTCATCAATTCCGATAGCAGCAGAGTGAGAGACAGATTCTGCCCAGAAACCTCAACCTCGGTGGCCGGGCCCGCATCTTTCAACCAGCGCTTAAGAGAGCGAATGGTTGTCCAACCCGGGCTGCCTTGAACACCCACCGCTTCCCAACCGTACACGCGGCAGTTTCCTTTCACTGCTACCAGGGAGGGAAACCAGTCACGAGTTCGTCCATCTGCAGTTTCAAAGTTCACCAGCGGATAGTTGCCACGGTCGGCCGCAGCCACCACAATCCTAGTTGTTCCGAAGTCGATTCCAATTCTCACAATGTAGTCATTGTAGAGCAGATTCAGATCTGCTGTGTCAGGTCAGTCTGCGGGCCTTTGCTTGCGCTGACAAGGTCGCGCTGCATCTTGGAGTTCGCCTATCAGTGAAACTACTCTTTAGCTGCTGAGACAATCACAAGCCAATCAACTGTCCTGAAAGCCACTTCCCTACAACGCGCGAATGACGTATCGGCAGCCAGTCGAGGCAGTGCAGGAAGATCCGCGGTTGCCTCCGGACTCCGAACCCAGGGGACAACAGCGATTAAGAAGTTGCTGACGAGAATGGCTGTGCTCAAGTCACCCATCGATCAGTGAAATGTTCCAAAGCTTGTTTGATGTCCAGCGATGGTTTGGATTCGACAAGGTGGTGGCGATCACTGCGGTGCGTTTTCTATTTTCCGACTACTCGCTTACTGTCCAGGCCTTGAGCCGTGATCGGCAGCGTGGCTCAGGACTGAGCCACCACAAACAAAAAGGGCCGCCAGTCGACCAGATGGCGGTCCCTGCGACATATTCACCCCCGATCAGCCTGAGAATACATCGCAATCCTCCTATCGGCACTTTGCCGAACAGCTTCAAGCGAGGCAAGACCGAGAGCAAGAATGGGACACACAGGTCTGACGGAAAGAAGCCGGCAGCACCAAAAACGGTCACCGGCGACTACGTCCAGATGCCACTGCCCTTGCTTCCGGCTGATTCGAAGCAATACCATATGCGCCTGGCATACGCGATGTCAGGACCACTAAGGTGAGCTACTCCTTGCGCTGCCTCTGCCCCCTAAGTGGCACTTTCGCGCGTGCCGCTGACTGCGCCTCCCAACTGCAAACGGCCAGCCGCCGGTTCGCTGCGAGAACCGGCACGACAGACCCGGACTCCGGACGATGAAAACTAAAGAGAAAAGTTGTCTTCGGCTTTACATTTGGCTAGTGATATTCGCGTTTTCGGCGTAACATCTTGATGCCAAGAGTAAGTCCCACACAAGACGCTCAACCAGCTCGGATATTGGCACTTTTGTGCTATATTCCCTGCTCAGTTTTTAAGCAGATGGCTGGGGATTTAACCAACTCCAGGTCGCGCAGTCTGCGTCAGGACTGGTCTTCCCAAGCCCGATACGTGAAGTACTTACCAACGACGTAGCCGATGCCTGGCAGAAAGCATTATGGGCCGGCGAGAACTGACCGCAGGTGGCAATCACTTCTTGATGAAACTGGAAGATCCGAACTTACGAAATCAGCTGACCTTGTGGCTTGCCACGGTTGGCTGCCTGACGCTGGCGCAGATTGCCGCGACACTCCTCATTCCTCGCACTCTTGCTCTGACGCTCACTACTGATGTCATCGCTCTGCTACTTATGTGGTCAGCGTTGCAGGTGTTTTCGATCAACGGGATCGCAAGCACCGGGCGAACTCGACTGTTCTGGATCCTCCTGGTGGCATGCTGGGGGTTACGAGTCATGGGGCAAGTGCTGTGGATGTATTTCGACGTTGTACTGCGAAAAGAAGCGCCCAATCCATTCGCCGGCGACATCTTATTATTTCTGTCCAATGTGCCCGTCCTGGCAGCCCTGTTGCTACAGCCGCACCTGGAACCGCTTGAGCGTCGTATGTCACAGGGCACCGTCGATTTTCTGCTACTGCTCCTTTGGTGGCTCTACCTCTACCTGTTCTTCGTAATCCCCTGGCAACTGGTTGTCCTCAACGAACCCCGATATGGTTCCAGCTATGATCGGCTCAATGCTTTGTTGGATGTTGTACTGTTGCTGACGCTGGTTTTCCTGTGGAGTCACAGTTCGGGAAGGTGGAGGCGATTCTACGGGATTTTCTTTGGAGCCCAGTTCCTTATTAGTGCGAGCGGCAACGTTGCAAACCACGCAATCAACGAGCACCTTTACTACCCCGGTAGCTGGTACGACTTACCCTACGCAGCTGCGCTGGCATCATTCACGGTTGCCGGCTGGTTCGGCTTCACGCTGGCGAGGACCACGGATGGCTCCAAGAAACTGAGGAATCCCGTCCCTGTGGCGAGGCTGGGAATGCTGGCCGTGCTGTCCCTGCCCGCCATAGCGGCATGGACAGTCCTGGATCGCAATACGCCTCCAGAGGTCAGTCAGTTTCGGGAGTTGGCTACGCTGGGCACGATGTTCGTGATGACGTTTCTCGTGTTCGTAAAGCAGCATAAACTGGGAACCGAGTTAGCGGCAACTAACAAAACTCTCCAGGAAGCCTCCCTGACAGACCCTCTCACTGGCTTGCGTAACCGCAGATTCTTTGACACTACAATCTCCGCGGATGTGAGTCACGTCTTACGTTCCTACACAACTCTGCAGGAACGCCGTACTGGTGACTTGGTTTTCTATGTCGTCGATTTGGATGATTTTAAGGAGATTAATGACCGCTACGGCCACCATGCCGGAGATAAAGTCCTGGTGGAGATGGGCGCGCGAATCAGTTCAGTAATTCGCAGCTCCGACGTGCTTATTCGCTGGGGGGGTGATGAATTTCTGATTTTGTCCCGATACACGAGTCGAACCGAAGCAAGGACTCTGGCATCGCGGATCCTGACTGCGGTCGGAGACTCGAAGATAAGTTTGGCAAACCCAGGCATGGAAATACAGCAGACTTGTTCCATCGGCTGGGCGGCTTTCCCCTGGATTTCAGGCAAACCAGACGAGGCATCTTTCGAGTCCGTCCTCGGTTTGGCAGATCGCGGCGTATACGAAGCGAAAAAAGCCGGTAAGAATCGAGCGATTGGCGTCTCACCCTCCGATGTAGGGGCAATGTTTTGCATCGCAAGCCCAGGCAATAGAGCGTCCACTTACGTAGTGCAGACTTTGTGTGTCATGGGACCCTCTCCGTCCGCGACACTGTGTCCTATCGGACCATCCGAGGTCGACAGTTCGATTGGTGCCTGAAACAGGCTGGCACTACGCTGGAAGCTAAGGTATCCAATCCACATCAACCGGCGTGGCATCGGTTTCGCCTCCTCGGCCCCCCGTCTTTTATGCAACGCAGGCGTTTGCTGGAAGCAACCCTCCCCGGCAACATACTATGAAGCAGACCGACAAGGGGTGGTTGAGGTGATTTGCGCTGATCTCCGGCGGTTGAACCTGAACAGTCCTCAGGATCACTTGGTACGCACAGGTTTGTTCGCAAGGAAGCTTTTTCTCGCGGCCTTCACGTGGCACTCTGTGCGAAAGAAGCGACCGGGGTCGATTCGCCTGGGCCTCAGCTCGGTGCATGTCGGCCGGGCGACTCGTGGAGTACAGTTAGGTGGACGCGATTTCGACCGAGAGATTGCGGGAACGCAGTCTTGTTCCGGCGCCAAGTTGATGGGATGAAGACACTGCATTACATCGGTGGACGTTTCAATCTTCTACGTGGGAAAGAGAAGGTTCTTGACTTGGAGTTTCAATATGTCGATCCGACCTATTAAGCGGCTTATCAAATCTAAACCAACACTCGAAGGAGCAGGTGTACATCTCAACCGGGCATTCGGCTTCGGTAACACACGAGAATTTGACCCTTTCCTTCTGCTTGACGATTTCCGAAATGACGTTCCAGAGGACTATCTGTCGGGGTTTCCGTGGCATCCCCACCGAGGAATCGAGACGATCACTTACGTGCTAGCCGGAACTGTAGAACACGGGGACAGTATTGGCAACCAGGGCGTAATCGGCTCGGGTGATGTCCAGTGGATGACCGCTGGCAGTGGCATAATTCATCAGGAGATGCCCAAAGGTGATCATGCGGGACGAATGCATGGATTCCAGTTGTGGGGCAACCTTCCGGCATCGCTCAAAATGACCGCGCCTCGCTACCAGGAAGTGAAGGCCGGCGAGATACCTCAAATCACCGATGACGACGGCACCCACGTGCGTGTCGTCTGCGGAAGCTTCTGGGGCAAAACGGGCCCCGTGGACGGAGTCGCTGCCGATCCGATTTATCTTGACGTATCCGTTTCTCCGAGCAAACGAAAGACTCTTCCGGTCGAGACGACTCGCCACGCCTTCGCATATGTTTTTGCCGGCAGCGGTAAATTTTGCAATGCATCGGGTCCGCTCGCGGTGCCGACTGAGGCTATCCAGTGGCTCGACACTGCTCCTCCCGTGGAAGCGGATAACCGCTCGCTGATCCTCTTCGACCGTGGCGACGAAGTTACGGTGCAGGCCGGGGATGATGGAATCCGGTTCCTGCTGGTCTCAGGGAAGCCACTTGAGGAGCCTGTCGCATGGTATGGGCCCATAGTCATGAACACGCAGGAGCAGCTGCGGCAAGCCTTCACGGAGCTGCAGGAAGGGACCTTCCTGAAAAAAGGTCGCAACCCGTAAAACTCGGCGCTGGGAGCCCCTCGCCGGGATTCCGGTGGCTGCGTTGACAGCACAACCGGGAGCCTTGTGACTGGCGCGACGCCAAAACGTGTGTTCCAGATCAAAACTCTTCCCTGCTCCGTCTCCAGCGTAGTCGCAGCGCTAACCATCTCGTATCCAGCCCTATCCGATCCTCGCTGCGGTCGCCTATGCGAAGGACTTGCGCTATCTGCCGCTGACGGGGAAGACACCGACAATCCAGACTAAGACAAGCAGTTCATCACTCGCGAGGAACAAGTGTCTACAACGTCCCGGCCGCGAGTCGTGGGAAGGGAGCTGCGTCAGCTTGCAGCTGCTGCGCGCCGTGGCATCAGGTGTGATGGAGGTCACCGGGCGCTGCGACGGGAATCACTGGAAGTTGCTGGGCGCATGGGAGCTAATTAGACACTGGCTCATTGTCGCGCCATCGTGGGAGTGGGTAAATGTTCCGGCCCGGCGGGCACCTGCGGAGATGTATTGAAATACGTTGATGAGTATCGTGATCCAGAGATCGCACGTTCTCTTGTTGCCAAGATGACAAAACGTGTAACCCGCCCTTGGGTCCTGATGGAAATCTGCGGCGGCCAAACACACACCATCATGCGCTACGGTCTGGACGAGTTGCTACCGCCCCAAATCGAGCTGGTGCACGGGCCCGGCTGCCCGGTATGTGTCACACCTCTGGAGATGATGGACAAGGCCATCGCTCTGGCAGCCCGTCCTGAAATCATTCTGGTTTCCTATGGCGACATGTTGCGCGTACCCGGATCACATTCTGACCTGTTGCGCGCCAAGGCGG
>CAZDYZ010000177.1:0-7168 GCA_964509525.1 uncultured Acidobacteriaceae bacterium | reverse complement strand
CGTCCCGGCTCTGCATTTTTCCAGCCGCCACATTTACGATCGCAACAGGACTTTATGGTGCGGCTATGTGATCGAATGTCGGGGACGGCGTGTATATTTCGCAGGAGATACGGCCTTCGGACATCACTTCGCCTCGATTCGGGAGAAGTTCGGACCGCCGCACCTTGCGTTATTGCCGATTGGAGCGTACGAACCGCGCTGGTTCATGGCGCCAGTGCATATGGCCCCCGAAGAAGCGGTCAAAGCACACGAGATCCTAGGCGCGAATACCAGCGTAGCGATCCATCATGGAACTTTTCAACTATCGGATGACGGAATCGACACTCCGAAGAAACAGCTTCTCGCTTGCCCGCAGCCCGCGTCGTTTCTGCTCCTCCACAACGGCCAATCTGCAAACATCGCCTAATGATGGACAAGCACACGCTGGCAGTAATCAGCATCATCGGTAGTTCCCTTGACGTGCTTGGCGCGTTATATCTCGCCTACGATCTGCTGGGCGGGGAACACGGGCCGCTGCGGACTCTCACCAGAGGAGTCACCTATGGCGCGCTCTTCGGAGCTGGGTATGGTCTCGCCCTCGGACCAGTATTCGGCCTCACCAGCGGAGTGGCGCACGGCATAACACTGGCCTGGGAGTTTTCCCGCGCTTCAAGGCACGGACCGAAGCCAGGCTTCTGGTATGACACGGCGATGAGCGCCATTCGCGCCAGCGGCTTCGCTTTGGGCGCTATGTATGTATACGGAGGGACATTTGGCGCCACGTTTGGTGCTCTGAGTGCGATTGGACAGGTCGTTGCATACCGATTCGGCATTCGCCCGACTATCGACTACCAAGCCGCGACCCGCCCGCGAATAACCAAACATCAATTTCTCGCGGCCGTGAATCGCACCGTTGGCTATGCTGGCGCCGGATGTCTGAGTGCCCTAGCGGCGCACCAACGGGCCAGCGCCTTAAGCGTTGGACTGAAAGCCGGATTGGTAATTGGAGCAGTCACCGCGATCGTGACCACATGGGTACCTTTCATCGAGTGGACTGTCGATCACGTGCCCGAAAAGCGTATGGGTGTCTTCGGAGTTGCTTTGATCCTGACCGGTTTCGCCCTGCAATCCGTTCAGTATTGGGTCACACTATTGGGAACGGCTAACTGAAAGGCGCAACGCCTGAATTCTGAGTCCTTCACCGATGTTGATTTCTGGAGTCGCGGCCCCTGTTGCATGGCGCGTTAGATTCTGGGCGACGACAGCCCCAGAACTACAAATGGCGCCGTTCGCAAATCGGATTTTACATTCTCTGTTGCTTCGGACCTGGCATCTAGCAGCCAGCCCCTGGCGTATGACCGTTGAGCCTTAACTGTTTTTAATATCTTACAATGTGGGATAGCATGAGTCTCCTGTAAATCAAGGAGGCCGAAACTTGGAGGACCTGACCCAGCCGGCCGATTCTTACGGCAAAGCGGGAGCCGCAGGGTAAAGCCTAACGCCTGGAATACACAAATAAGAGGTGAGGCAGTTTTGGCGCTCCAGTGCTTTCTTGCACTTACGGAATTTGGAAGTTTCATTTGACCAGTTTTGGGAAATGCGTAGCAGTAGCGAGACATTCTGGTTTACAAACCGCTGTCCACAGACGGATAATAGGTTGTGTCAGTTGGTCAACCCAGGCTCCCAATTCTTCCAAGACATCTCTTATCTGACATTGTGGGAGGAGCACAAATACATGGAATCCGCAGCAGAACATCCTACGCAAGTTAACCCTCATGAACGTATTTGGTTTTTCCCGGATAAATTCTGGCGCGCTACCGCAGGCTGGCCCTCCGATCAGGTGTCGGATTTGATGCGAGAAGTCGAGGCCTTCGCCGCCGCCGGTAATGTACAAGCACTCAAGAAATATCCGTTTGTGTTTGTCGGTAACCCCTACAAGAAGAACCAATCAGCGGCGTAACGCTCCTACGCTCTTGCTACTCTGATTTGGTGCGCGAATGGGCCACGCAGTATGACGTCTGCCAGCGAGGCCAAGTGGGCTGCGACGAGGATGCCATCGAGGTTGCTTGTCGCGTCCCCATGGCGATTTCTATGAAGCGAAAGCTGAGCTAATGACGTGCAGCATCTCAGGCGAGATTGCGGACGGGGGCTTGTGAACCTGGCGTGAGGGCTGATTCTGGAAACGGATGCTATAGGCAGCGCCTCCGCAAATAGGATATGCTTCGTCGGCGATGGCTGAGTGGGAACCGACTGAGGCATAGCGCTTAAGAGTCGCTTTCTTGACCTATTGCTTCGTGGCCCCCCAGTTCGATGGATCCATTGACAGGTGAGGAGAAACCAATGGCAAAACGACGGATGAATGAGAGCGCTGCAGGCAGAGTTAGTGCACAGCCCCGTCTTCATCAACGTGCGCGCGAAATTCAGTCCTACGGAGCAGTAAGCCACATGTTGCCGCTGGAGCTCGAGGAACCGGTTCGACTGGAAATGACTGAACAGTTGAATCAACTGCTCGCGGACACCATGACGTTACGTGACTTGTACAAAAAATCTCATTGGCAGGTTGCTGGTCCTACCTTTTACCAGCTTCATCTGCTTTATGACAAACATTATGATAAGCAGGTTGAGTTGGTGGACTCGATAGCAGAACGGATTCAACTGTTGGGAGGGGTTAGCCTGGCCATGGCCGCGGACGTCGCCGCGACAACCCAAATCGATCGTCCTCCGCGTGGCCGTGAAGAGGTAGCGGTCCAACTGTCCCGATTGCTCGATGCCCACCAAATTATCATAGGCCAGGTCCGAAAGCTGGCGCGCCGTGCCTCGGAGATCGGTGACGATGGAACCAATGACCTGGTTGTGAGCGAAGTGCTCCGTACCAATGAGCTCCAGGTCTGGTTCCTTAGCGAACACTTAGTCAACATACCTCTGGTTGAAGCGAAGTAGTCAGCGGCTACTCCCGGCGCACGTTGATCAGAGGTGTCAGAAGCACACTCTGATCCCAAAGCTCACTGACCATCGCGAAATGCGGACTCCCGCAGTACAGGAACAAGCAAAGCAGTGCAGATTCGTGCTCTTCGGAGCTTCTTTAGTTGGATCGGGCTTGCCGTTTGCAGCGTAGTAGCAGCGGCGATTCTGTTGGAAGTGGGATCCCGCGTGCTTCTATCTGCCCGCCGCCGCGTTCATCGGAGCACTGTAGCGGAGTTCGCATCAGATAATCCAGCCTATTCTCGATACGACTGGGCGAAGGAGTGTTTCGAAGAACAGACGCGTAAGTTGAAGACACGAAATATCTACTTTCCCTTCCGCCTCTGGGGCGTAACGGAATTTCACGGAAAGTGCATCAATAACGATATCAGCGATTTGGGTGCCGTGCGCCGAACCGTCGAGGTTGGAGGCCCGTTCTGCGCGAACCAACACAAGAAAGCCATCTGGGTATTCGGCGGTTCAACAGTTTACGGGACGGGGATTCCGGATTGGGCAACTTTGCCGTCGTACCTCTCTCGTGAGCTGAACAAAAGGATTGGGTGTGTGGACGTTGTCAACCTGGGGGTGGAAGGCTATGCCAGCAATCAAGAGATCCTGTTTTTGATTGAGGAGCTGAAAGCCGGCAACCGTCCTGAAATTGTCATCTTCTATGACGGCTTCAACGATGCTGATTATGGAACTATGCCACCAGGAAATCCTACTGCTCACATGGGCTTTCAGGGCATCAAAGGGAGGATTGAGGGTCGATTTGCAAACCGTTTCGATTTCCTACGAGGTTTGGCAAGCTGGCAGCTGGCCCAGGAATTGGCTCAGTCGAAGACTGGGAAAGGTGTTCCCAAGTTCCCGAACGCAGCATTGCCGTCGCATGCCGTGAGCACCCTTGATAATTACGAGCAGAACCTGAGAATTGCGAAAGTGTTAGGCAAGGCTTTCGGCTTCAAGGTGTGCGCTTTCTGGCAGCCGGCCATCATTTACGGTCACAAGTCACTCGTGCCCTATGAAAAGCAGCTCTTGGATCTGAGCACGGGTAATGCTTATCCGTTTCATTCTCTAGCATCTGTATACGATGAGGCTGACCGTCGTGCCGCAAAGACCGGGTATTTTGTTTTCCTTGGAAATGTTTTTGACGGCGTCTCGGCCCCGCTTTATCTCGATTGGGGGCACCTCACACCTGAAGGCAACGAGCTTGCCGCGGACGCCATAGCACTCCGCCTCAATGAATGCCTCGCCAAGCAGTAAACGAACCGATTGGCTCATGGTGGTCCGACATGGAAGACCAATTTCTTACGCAGCGGGTGGCTGGCTGCCAAAGCTGCGATCCGCAGAGGATGCACCAACGGCTGGCCTGACGTGTGCCTTTTCTAAGCGACAGCCGGCTTTATACCTGCTGCACCTTCGCCGTGACACGCACAGCCGAGGCTGAACACCCAAGTCCTTCGAACACCGGCCAAGGGGGCCTTGAGAACCTCGTTCGATCTGGACACACGAACATGGAAACTGCTCTTGACGTCGGGCATCACTCCACGCTTTATCGCATGATTGCACCGATTCCTGCTGGATCAACTGGCCGAAATTCTTTCGACAAAGTTCGCCGACCAGTAGGTTCTGACCCGATCGACTTTCGTGTGTAGAGTGCTACTTTGGCGTATGTTCAAAAGGGAGCTTGGTATATCGCGCCTTCTCGATCTCGATCACAAGCACCAGTCTCCCCTCGGGACCGCGAAACGGGAAAGGTTTGCCCGTGTACTTGAGCGAGATGGGATCCAGATACTTGAAGTCGCCATCAGGACGGCGCTCGACCACGAAACCGCGAAGCTGCGCCTCCCGGTACGGGTCGTGGAAGTCGACGAGCGAGAGCGAGACCCGGGGATCGCGGAGTGTGTTCCTCGCCTTGAGGGAGCCTTCTCCAGTACAGATCAGGACGCGGTCGCCTTCACGGCCTACCCAAACAGGTGCGCTCTGGGGTGAGCCATCAGGCATGAGGGTGGCGAGATGAGCAAAGTTGGGCTCATCGAGTAAGGCTTTGATTTCGCTGGAAAGTGGAATCGTCATGAAAATTGTCCTTGTTCGAAACGACTATTAGTGCTGGACGTCCAGCGATCTTCAGCTAAACGTTTTTTAGTTGTCTCTCATTCAGCCCAAAATAGTGCCCCAGTTCATGGATGACGGTGCGGCGTACTTGTTCACGGATTGAGGCCTCACTGGGGCAAACTGCTTCAATATTCTTCTGATAAAGCACGATGTAATCGGGTCCCATCGGTAGATCGAATATGCTTTTCTTGGTCGTCGGCACACCATGGAAGACGCCGAGAAGCAGCTGCGTGTGGTGCCCCAACTGCGACAGTAGCTGGTTCGGGGGCACGTCCTCTACCAGAACAGCGACGTTACGAATGCGAGTGCGAAATTCCTGCGGGAGGGAATTTAGCTCCTCCTCGACTATTTTGACAAAGTGTTCGCGCTCCATCCTTCACCCACTGATACATATAAGGGTACGCTAACTCCGAATAGTCGTTGTCTTCTTTCTCGTCTTCGTTAGCTGCTTCTTGTCCATTGGGGGCCATGGGCTATCCACCGATTCCGACTGGCCTGTTAATGCATACCGGATGTACCCTGCATATCGTGCTTTTTGTAAGAGGCGAGCGGTTCGAGCCGCCCGCAAAGACCCTTGCTTCGGGAAGCATCTGCTCGCATGGAACTGGAAGTCTACTCTTCAGGATCGCGTACGGGAAAACGTCGAAGTCATTAAACTGAGCGCGATTCCCGCTGACAATTCTTTTACAATCCGTTGACACGCTCAGGACATCGCCGCGGTCTGTTTCTAATCTAACCCTAAGTCGATCGAATACGACTTCGATCAGAGGAGCGATGCAATGTGGATGCGGCGTTGTGCTGTTTGCAAGCAGCTTTTGAGAAAACTTAGGCTTTGTGATCATGTCCAGTGTGAATGCGGTTGGGAGTGGTGACAGATATGTCACCCCCGATCAGGCTCGGGGAGCTAAGGATTACTGAGCAATCGCAACTGAACTTCAAACCGACTGTGTTACCCGGGTAGGGCTGCCAGCTCTCATCCACACGGCTTGCTCGAGATGGCCACGCAGTACTGTAACCAGACTCCATTCTGACTTCTTAAGAAATGCCGGAATAGCCCTATGTATAAGCTTCTGACCCTGCTTTTGCTTGCTGCTTTCGTGAATGTGGCAATGTCTGGGCAAGACACGGTTCTGCAGGTCTTTGCCGACCCAAAGAACCGGACACATGTTGTGCACAAGAATGGCACAACCAGTATTGTCGTCGGAGAACCGGAACAAATCGGTATCGACTCGATACAGATCGCAGAGGATGGACAGACGGCAGGCTGGCTTGTTCTATATGAGAACCCAGACGGAGGCTCTCCAGTAGCGGGAACGCTCATTCTGTGGCGCGGTGGCAAAACCATCCGTCGCATTCAGGTAAGCCAGACGTTCTGGAGTTGGGGTTTTTACGAGCGCGGTGAGCAGGTTGCCTACCACGTAGGCCCCATGCATGGTGAGGTCCTATCACATTGTGAGTTGCATGACCTAGCAAGGGGACGCTTGGTGGCGTCGTGGGATGGCGATTTGGAGAATACGAATCGTCCGCCCTGGACCAAAGTCTTGGATCACTAAGTTAAAACGCGGGGCTCTTTGTGCCTCCATTCGCAATGAACTGCTGAAGCACGATCGAACCATGGGAGGGGTATCAGAGGCATGTCCAGCAGTAGGGAAAACCGTAGCAACACCACGAAATGGGAGCGTTTTCGGGCACCCCTGTGCCTGCAACTACTACAACTTGCGACCAGCCGATCAGAACATCAGCTTCAGGGCAAACCGGAATTTGTGCCGTTCATCGTTAGGCTGGCCAGCGTAGCCGAAAATGCCACCTTCCTCGGTCTGGATAAACGGAGCCATCAGGGAAGATGCGTCCAGTTTTCACTCAGGATATCCAGGCTGTGATGGTTGAAGATGTTGTACATCTCGCCCTGGAACTGTAGCGTAAAGTGTTCCGTGACCTTGGCTCTTCATAACTCCGTTGTATCTTCCAATGTGCTCGACCCAGAAGCGCAAGACTGTCGTGAGAATTACTAGTACAAATGTCATCCAGCCCTTCATCAAGTTGCACCTCCCACGATTTAGAAATGTATAGTTGGTCGGTTGGCGGCACTTCGTCGAACATCGAAGTGTGCATGTCA
>CAZDYZ010000176.1:0-1769 GCA_964509525.1 uncultured Acidobacteriaceae bacterium | reverse complement strand
CGGGCTATCAGCCTTTGGGCGCTGTCGGACCGCCAGTTCCGCTTGGCAGCTATGCCAATCGCTATGCCATCTGGGCGCAGACAAGCCTGGACACGACACAGGGCATCCTTCGTGGCGCCGGATTTCAGGGAAAACTGCTCGCGACCGAGCAGGGTGTGCTCGGCATACTGCGCGCCCTAAGCGCTGGGAACCTCCTGAACCGGAATGACGCAATTAACCTTACCGGCCAGCTGGCCTCAGAACAAGTGGCACAGCTCCAGAAGCTGCGTGAGCTCCAGCTGGAAGATATGACCAGCAAAGCGGCGTACCAGGGCTACCAGGTGCAAAAGGACGCCGATATGGTGGCCACCGAGCAACAGTTCTTCGGCCAAACAACGATCAACGCAGGAGACAGCCGGGTATTCCCGACGACGCCGTGATATGCGAAAGCTTGCGACTATTTCGGTTCTTGGATCGTTCCTGGTGCCGGCGGCATGGGCGCAGTTTGCCCCGACGACCCCCGGCGACATCCTGAACCAATATCATGCTGCCGCGGCTACTTGGGAGGCCACCGTTTTCGGGTATGCCCAAGACTTGTTCTACCTGCTTGCGGTGATCGAACTGTCGTGGACGTTTCTCGAGCTGTTCTTGCAGCAGGCGGATCTGCAGGCCTGGATGTTTGGCTTCATGCGCAGCATTATGGCCATCATCGCCTTCTATGCGCTGCTGTTGTACGGGAACATATGGTTTCCTGCGGTCGTCAACAGCTTCACGCAGATCGGCTCAGCCGTCGCTGGGATTCCATCGATCTCGCCGACGGTGGTGTTCACTCAGGGTTTAAAAATAGCAGGAGCCATGATGGCCGCTGCCATGGACTCGGGTTTCCTGCTGCATATTGGTTCGGCGCTCACGATTATTTTGTGCGCGCTGATCATTCTGCTGTGCTGGGGCCTGGTGACACTGAGCCTGATCATTACTTGGGTGGAAAGCTATGTGGCCCTTGGCGCGGCATACATTATGCTTGGTTTCGGCGGCAGCCGGTGGACTCGCGAGTACGTCAACCGGTACATCTGCCTTGTGATTTCAGTTGGGCTGAAGATACTGACGATTTATGCGGTCATCAGCGCCGGTATGATCCTGAGCGGCAACTGGATCAACGAAGCGCAGCAGGTGAAACTCACGCCATTCGTGACCACAGCGCCGATGCTGATCGCGTTCGATGTGCTGATCGGAACCTTTATATACAGCTTGTTAGTTTGGCACCTGCCCCGGATCATTACTTCCGTTCTCGGAGGGAGCCTGTCGCTGACTCATAGTGAGGTAATTGCGCCGGTGATCTTTGCGGGGCAGATGGCCGCGACTGCCGCTGCGCAAGGGGCTGTGGTTGGTGGGGGAGCCGCGAGTGGTGGCGCTGCAGCGGGCTCCTCGTTGGCGTTAGGCGGCAGCATGAACGGTGGCAGCGCAACCGGTGCGCCAGGAAGCCCGTCTGATACGGATGCCGGAATCCGGCGATTGGTCGAGAGTTCAAAGGGCAAGAATTCGTGAGGAGAAGAAAATGCGATTCCTAAGATTCCTATCGTTGGCGCTCGGAGCGCTTGGCTTGCTGTTGGTGAGCAGCCGTCCGCCGGTCGAGCCGCCGCGGCCGCCGCGACTGCGGTTCTAATCCGACGGTTCCGGTGGAACTCGCCGGGTTAAGGCGGAGTTTCCTGCGTTGCTGACTCGCGAGGCGAATGTTTTGGGAGCGAAAGGGGGAGTCGTGTTGACAGGCGAAGCGGTTAATCCTTATATAG
>CAZDYZ010000175.1:0-6814 GCA_964509525.1 uncultured Acidobacteriaceae bacterium | reverse complement strand
ATCCAGGTGTTGAAACACTTTCGCAATGAAGGCCTGAGACACAAACGCCCAGCAAAAGGTGTTCGATGTTTGATGTTAGGGGGGAACGAAGGTGCCTAACTCGCCGCGATCCTGACCTGCTCGATTCTTTGATCGAGCAGTATCAGCATCGGCTTTTGCGGTACTTGCTGCACTTGACCGGTAACCGCGCCACGGCTGAGGACCTTTTCCAAGAGACCTGGCTGCGCGTGCTGGAGAAAGGCCATTATTACGACGGCCGCAACCGCTTCGTGATTTGGCTGATGTCGATCGCACACAACGTCGCCATGGACCATCTGCGGAAGCGCAGCCCCAGCAGCCTCGATGAAATGAAGGACAGCGAAAATGGTGCCCCGTTCGAACCCGAGGCGGTCGGCGCATCGCCCCTGGACATGGCAGTTGCGCAACAGCAGCGCGAAATGTTCGACGTTGCTTTGAAGAAGGTGCCACCGCTGTTCCGTGAAGTTCTGGTGCTGCGATTTCAGGAGCAGATGAAGCTTGAGGAGATTGCGAAGCTGGTCCAAATTCCCGTTGCCACAGTGAAGACAAGAATCTACCGAGGCGTGATGGCGCTGCGGCCAGCGCTGAAAGGAGGGGCGCAATGAACCACGCACATCAGCGCGCAGTTGACCTCATCACCCGGCGCGGTGTGGAAGACATTGCCGCCGCGGACGCAGCCTGGCTGGAGGCACATCTGGCGCTGTGCTCCGAGTGCGCCAAATACGTTTGCCTCGTCGACAACACTGGACGCCTGCTGCGGTCGGTTGCCGTCACTGCCACTCCAGCACTGGTGGCTGCCACCCAGGCTCGGGTACACCTCCGCGCAGCTCAATGGCAAGAGCAGCAGGCACGGGTCGTCCTCATCGCCGTTTCGTTCTGCATTGGAGCGCTGTCGTCGACGCTGTCCGCATGGCTGTGGTGGAAGTTCGGCGCCTGGGCGGCCGACCGCATGGGCCTGACAGCGTCTTATTTTGCGCCGGGTATTCTGCTGGTTTGGCTGCTGCCTGCAGTTGTAATTGCAGTCTTGATGCTCGCTTTTCCTCATCCCGTATTCGAGAGGCCCCTTACGCTATTGCTGGCGAGGGAGCGTGAAGGAGAAAACTAAAGGAGAGAACCGATGAAGGGGCACAAGTCTTATTTTCACGACGAGCTTGCCATTGTTCCGCCCGTCGCTGCCTGGCTCGCGGTCCTGGCGTTCGTGCTGACGCAGATTTGTCTGCTGGGCCTTGCACCGCACTACCTTAGCGATCTGCCGCCGATGCCGTGGTTCCCGGTCATTGCGGTGATCAGCGGGCTGGTTCTGGGCACGATCGTGCTGCTGGTCGGATACGTGAACGCTGACGCCAAGCGCCGCGGCATGAATTCGCTCTTGTGGACGCTGCTGGTGATCTTCGTGCCCAAGGCGCTGGGCTTCTTGGCCTACTTCCTGTTGCGAAAACCGCTGCTGATGCCGTGTCCCAAGTGTGCTACTACGGTGGGAGCGGATTTTGGCTATTGTCCCAAGTGCGGCTACGCCCTGAAACCATTTTGTTGCTATTGCGGCCGTGCCATCAACCTCGATTTCATCTGCTGCCCATATTGCGGGAAACCGGTGGCCGCTGCGGCGACATCCTGATAGAGAACGGCGCAATTTGAATTAGAATCCCTATCTATGGCCCTCGTCACCTACCTGGAAGCTATTCGCCACGGAATTTGGGAAGAGATGGAGCGTGACCCCGCGGTCTTCTGCATCGGCGAGGATATTGGCATCTATGGCGGGGCGTTCAAGGTTACGGAAGGGCTGATCGAACGTTTTGGCCCCCAGCGCGTAGTGGACACGCCAATCTCCGAGATGGCGATCGTCAACGCCAGCTTCGGCGCGGCGCTCACCGGCATGCGTCCTGTTGCCGAGTTCCAGTTCATGGACTTTATCAGCTGCGCTTTCAACCAGATCATCAATATGCTGGCCAAGGCGCACTACCGTTGGGGCGCACCGGTGCCGGTCGTACTGCGGGGGCCCTCCGGCGGTGGTGTGCACGGCGGGCCATTCCACTCGCAGAATCCGGAGACCTACTTCGCGCACACACCCGGGCTGAAAGTAGTCTGTCCGGCCAGCGCCTACGACGCAAAAGGGCTCATCAAGTCGGCTATCCGCGACAACAACCCTGTGCTCTTTTTTGAGCATAAATTTCTTTATCGACGCATCAAGGAAGAGCTGCCGACCGACGATTTCACCGTGCCAATCGGCAAAGCTCGCGTGGTGCGCACGGGCGGCGACGTGAGCGTCATTACCTACGGAGCCATGGTTTACGTCGCGCTCGAAGCCGCGGAAGCACTGGCCCAGGAGAGTATCGATTTGGAGGTCGTGGACCTGCGGACGGTGCTGCCACTCGACCGCCAAGCCATTCGCCAGACAGTAGAGAAAACCAGTCGGGTGATCGTCTTGTATGAAGACACGAAAACCGGAGGCATTGCCGGTGAGGTGGCCGCTATCGTAAACGAAGAGTGCTTCGATGCCCTTGATGCTCCGATCACCCGTATCGCCTCCGCCGATAGCCCCGTCCCATTCTCGCCCCCCCTGGAAGCGGCGTTTCTGCCCAAGGTCGAAGATGTGGTACGAGAGGCAAGGCGCTTGCGAACGTACTAGCACGCAGAAGCATTATCGAGGAGCGGGGAATGGCGATCTGTGGCAATCCAGTTTTTCCTGCTGTCATTACGCCCCCCGACCCACGGAGCTACCCAGTGCAGATCCTGAATGTCGCCAGCCGCATACCGTACTCACCTGCCGTCCGTAGTACGATATTGAATTCTCCGTGGCCCGAGCACATCAGGATCAGAGGAAAACATGCGCGGATTTATCACAGGAGTTATCCTCACGCTGCTGGCATTGTTCGCCGGTGGCTACTTCTACGCAACGACGGGACATTTTGATGCCCGCGCCGTCGGCAACTCGCCCAGCACCTTCGAACAACGCACTGCCGCCAAGTCGCTGGACGAATGGGTGGACGAGCATGCTCCCAAACAGGCAAATCCGTTCCCGGCGAACATGGACACCATCATGGATGGCTCCATGACTTATGACAAGAACTGCGCCGTGTGCCACGGCAGCCTGAAACAGCCGATTTCGCCGATGCACAGCAACTACTATCCTCCGGTTCCGCAGTTGATGAACCGAACGCCCGATGACCCCGATGCCCATCTCTTTTATGTCATCAAGTATGGCGTTCGCTACACAGCGATGCCCGGCTGGGAAGGCGTACTGTCGGATGATGACATCTGGAAGACGGTAGTCTTCATCAAGAATTCGGGACAGATGAAAGATACCTCGCAGCAACAGAATCCGCCGGAGCAACCCAAATAGCGCCGGGCGCCAGATCGACCCAACTGCAACAGAAGTTACCCTGACCGTACTTAAAATTCTTTGCACGGTTGTGTCGTTTTCGCCCGAGGCGTACGCCGAGGCCAGGCGAAAGCCGGAACTCCAAGGCCTGTACCTTGGCTGCGGAGACAGTTGGTAGAGCTTTGCCGTTTGCCTGTTCCGGCAGTCTTACCCTACGCTCCTTGAACGCATCGGCATACGGCTTTGGCTGGCTCTTGACTGACCCTGGTGAGACCTGCCCTTAGCCGTAGGGACGTACCGTCGGGGACAGGACACTCGCCGGGGGCTGCAGCCATAGAACCTGGTCATGGGGCGTGGCCACTGCCCCGAATTCCAGGAACCGGATCGCGGCTACCTTGCGCGAACGCTTCCCTGCGAGTGGGTTCGCTCGACTATCTCGCTGGCTGGTCTGCGGTGAGTTTTCTCGCGCGACAGCCCGACTCTTGCCGTACCCCCTTGCAAGCGCCTGACACTGACCTGGGAGGGTCCGATCCGCCTCGACGTGTATCCATACCGACAGCAGTTGTTGGTCGAGTCCGATGCTACTCAGAGGCCGTCGGCACTCACCGTTGCTGACTCTGCACCATGCATGCAGCAGTTGAAAAAAGTTTTTTGGCAGTAACTTTCCCGAAATCAATCAGTCGCGAAAAAATGCCGATTCACGTCCAATAATTTTTCTGGCGCACTTTTCTTTTCGTGCTAGTATCCTTCCAGCCACTAAGAAAACTGACTGCACGAAAGCGGATGCCCGCCGCGGGCGGGCCGGGAGTTACCGCAAGTTGGGTTTGGGACGCCGTTGAACGATGCGCCGGTCTGTGGCTCTGTGTTCGTTTTAGTTTCCCCCTAACATCGATTTACCGAGAGGCATTCTTGGCGCCTCTGGACAATTTCTTATGTCTTTCTTTGGTACCGCCACTGCCAATCCCTGGATGCGCGTTCTTGACGCGCTGGAAAAAAAAGTCAATCGCACTTCCTATGAAACCTGGCTCAAGCCCACCCGCTTTGACCATTCGCAGGGCCGTGTCTTGTTTGTGCGGGTGCCGAACCCTGAATTCTGCCATATAGGCGAGCGCTACGGTGATTTGATCAGCGAGGCCATCGATGACCTTGGATTGGAATTCCAGGATGTCGAGTTTGTGACCGACGAACCGCAAAAGGGTGGCAACGGCAAAGCTGCCCGCGCCGAGGAAACACGGCACGACCCAACCGTGGCTTCTGAGAGCCCGATGATCGGCCCCGCCCAGCAGCAGCGTTTTGATTGGGATGGAGTCGCTCAACTCAATCCCAAGTACACGTTTGATGATTTCGTCAGTGGGGCAGGCAATCAGTTCGCTCATGCCGCTGCCCGGGCGGTCGCTGAGCGTCCCTCGAAGGCTTATAATCCACTGTTTTTGTACGGCGGCGTCGGCATGGGCAAAACCCACCTCATGCAGGCAATCGGTCACGAGATCAAGAAGCGGCAGCCGGAAAAGTCTATTTGCTATGTGTCCAGCGAGCGTTTTACGAACGACATGATCAATGCCCTGCGCTACAGTAAAATGACGGGCTTCCGCGACAAATATCGCACCATGGACGTCCTGTTGATGGACGACATCCAATTCCTAGTCAACAAGGAGCGTACACAGGAAGAGTTCTTTCACACGTTCAACGCTTTGCACGAATGTATGCGCCAGATCGTCATTGCCAGCGATCGACCGCCAAAAGAGCTAGCGGAAATTGAGGACCGCCTGCGCAGTCGCTTCGAGTGGGGGCTCATCGCTGATATCCAGCCGCCCGACTTAGAGACCAAGGTTGCCATCCTCCAGAAGAAGGCAGAAACAGACTGCGTAGTGCTGCCGACCGACGTGGCTCTATTCATCGCGTCGAATATCCGCAGTAATGTTCGCGAACTCGAAGGTGCGCTGATCCGGCTTACTGCCTACGCGTCACTCGCTGGCAGGGACCTGACCTTGCAGACCGCGCAGGAAGTCCTGAAGAATCTGATGGAATCGAACATCCGCAAGATTTCAATCGACTCGATCCAGAAGGCCGTGTCGGAACAGTTCGCCCTGCGGTTGCACGAAATTAAAGCCAAGAACAATTCACGTGCCATCGTCTATCCCCGGCAGATCGCAATGTACCTCGCCAAACACCTCACGGATGCATCGCTGCCCGAGATCGGACGCCAATTTGGCGGTAAGCATCACACCACCGTTCTCCATTCAGTCGAGAAAATTGAGGAGTTACGCAAAATTGATAAGGATTTGAACAGGATGCTCAACAAGCTCACCGAGAGTTTAAGCTCCTGATCCCGTGCTTTTGGCGAGGTTTTTCACTTTTGGGCAGAGTTTTCTCGCACTCTTTCTGTGAACACCCTGTGCGCCCGGTGGAAGATTCGGATGGAATCTTTCAACTTGTTCCCATTCGCCACAGCAATTCTGTCGCTCGGGACCTGAGATTTGTACACCAGCTAGCAATCTTCAGCTTACCTTCGGTAAGGTTTTTTCTCAGTTTTCCACTTTTCCTTGTTACCTGTTATTACTACTGGTTTTATAGGTTTTCTATTTGATATAAGGATTAACAGCATGAGCCGGTCCTTCTGCGAGGGTCCCTCCGGGCAGATACTTTTTGCGACGGAGTACTCAGTTCAGGGCCAGGCGAGGTAGGATATATGGCTGCCGAAGCAACGGGAACAATTCAGAGCACAGCGATGGACATCAGCGTCAGCAAGTTTGAACTGATCCGGGAACTCACCGCCACACAGGGAGTGGTTGAACGGAAAACTACGATTCCGATCCTTTCCAATTTCTTATTCGAGGCGGCGAATGACCGTTTAACCATTACAGCTACTGATCTTGATCTGAGTTTGCGTACCTCCTGTGCTGCTAAAGTGAAGCGCGAAGGAGCTTGTACCGTTCCCGCACGCCGACTCTACGATTACGCCAAGCTGTTACCCGACGGCGATATTACCATCAAGCTGTTGGAGAATAACTGGGTAAACATCCGTTCTGGTCACTCCAATACCAAGATGGTAGGTATGGCTCGGTCCAACTTTCCGGGACTCCCAACCTTTCCGGCAACAGGAGGGATCCAGATACCGTCGCAGACGCTGCGCGCCATGATTGGCAGAACAATCTTTGCCATATCCAGCGAGGAGTCACGTTACACGTTGAACGGTGGTTTGATGGTCTTAAAGCCGGAGTCAATCATCATGGTTGCAACTGACGGGCATCGTTTGGCGCATATCGAGAAAACTGGCGAGCACTTTGAGGTCAGCGGGGAGAACAAAACGCTTATTCCGAAGAAGGCGATGAGCGAACTTTCTTCATTGCTGCAGAACAGTGATGTAGACTTCTTAGAGTTCGCCAAGGATGAGTCAACGCTGTTCTTCCGCATTGGTGAGCGCCTGCTCACCTCGCGCCAATTGAAGGGCCAATTTCCCAACTACGAAGCCGTTCT
>CAZDYZ010000174.1:0-2600 GCA_964509525.1 uncultured Acidobacteriaceae bacterium | reverse complement strand
GCGGTGTCGCCTCTGGGCAGGTAAACCAAATGGTCGAGATCGGCACATGTGAGGCAAAGCGGTCGGTTGCCCTCCATAAACAGGAAATCGCCGCCCCATAGCTGCTTGCTGCAATCAGCGCACTTCGACTCCCGGAGGATGTCGAACACAAAGAGGTCCTTCGCTTCTGACGATTGCTGATCGGCTGAACCTGGTTTCATGTCGCGTGTTCTTGCACTTTGCTCCGATCAATCCACCATGTACCAGAGAGATCTGGGTGAGGTGATTGTGCGAGGAGCAGGGATGGTGCTAGGCGGAGAACCGACACACTAGGAATCCGCATTGTACCTCCACCTGCTCGTAGACAGCGACATTCACCTGCCGGTCTCCCGTTCTGCTGATCTGCACAGGCGGACAACTATCGTGACCTTGCCATTAACGGTGAAATCATCGGCGGCCAAAACGCGAAATCGCCTGATCTCACCAAGCGAGGGACATCCTCCCTACTCAGACGCATTGGTTACACGAAAGAGCCGTAGGTACAATGACTAACCTTTGAAGTCAAAAGGAATGCCGGCTCGGAGAGAGCGATGAAAACCTTGCTGACTTTTTCGTTGCCGCGACGACCTTCATCTTTGGCCTACACTGTGATTCTCGGACTGCTTGTGCAACGAAGATCGAACCGAGCCTTCAACGCATGTGCAAGTCAACAGGCTCCGGGCGGCATCGGAGTTAAGTCGATATGTTGCATCATGTGCTTCGCCTCTGCGGCCGTGCTACAGCGCCCTTCACCTTCGGAGGAAGAGGCCTATGGCTGCTCCTAATGCGATCAACCAGAATGAATTCACGCGAAAACGAAGCACGAGAATCGCGAAAAACACGGTGAGCACAGCGGACGACACATCACGGATCGAGGCCACCCCGAGTTGCCAGGTGACAACCGCCATCAGAGCCAACGCGGCGACGTTCACTCCATCCAAGAAGCGTCCTGCAGCTGTCGAGTGGCGCAACCACGGTATCAGGGGACCGCTGGCTGCGACGAGAAGAAATCCAGGTAGAAAGATGCCCAAGGTAGCCAATATAGCTCCGGGTAGACCGGCGAGCAGGTATCCAATGAAAGTCGCGGTGGTAAAGACCGGCCCAGGCGTCAACTGGCCGACAGCCACGGCATCAATGAGCTGGGCGTTCGTTAGCCAGTGTCGCTGATCAATGAGGTCTGCCTTTAGAAACGCAAGCAAAACGTACCCACTGCCGAACACGACAGCTCCAATCTTGAAAAACACAAGGAAGATAGACAGCAATGGTGTCGCACCGAAGGCAGCTACGGGTACCATACGGGAAAGACTGCGAATTGCCGTGGCGACCATGGGTACGCCTTGCAGTTTTGTCTCAACGGCCAAGCACGCGGTGAGCACGAAGCCCGCCGCAAGAAGAATTGAGATCGTACGGCCAGTAATGGCAGCGGCAACGAGCGCCGCCAGGCCGACCAGAAGATGCGTGCGACCCTTCACGGCAGTGCGCCCCAGGTTCCAAACCGCCTGTGCGATGATGGCAATTACTACAGGCTTGACGCCATAAAGGATGCCACCGACTTGGGGCAGGTGGCCAAACCGCAAGTAAGCCCATGCCAGCCCTAGGGTAATCAGGGCCGCTGGTAGTATGAAACACACCCCGGCCAGCAGGATACCTACCCAGCCTGCCTGCGTATAGCCGATGTAGATGGCCATCTCAGTCGAACTTGGACCCGGAATGAGGTTCGCGGCTCCCAGCAGATCGAGGAACTGTTCCCGCGTCAGCCATCGCCGGTGCCCCACGACTTCGTCTTCCATCATGGCAATGTGCGCTGCTGGTCCACCAAATGCGGTAAAGCCCAGCCGCAGAAACAGAAGGGCTATGTGAGACAGTGGAGCGTTGCGCCGATCCCTAGTCACGACTAGCGTCGAATTCTTAATCAACCGGCGCGAACTGTGCTGTTGATCGGAAGGTGAGCTGCTGGCGGTCATGGGCTGCAAATGGCTCTCTGTGTAAGTTGGAGAATATAATATCGATTTCCGATATCGTAAGTCGACTACAATAGGGCGCTTACTTTCTTGAACCGGAGAATACCCGCTCGGTATTACTTTGGAAAGGAAGAATCTCGATGAGAAACAGTAGTGGAGGGACCGGAGGGGACGAGTATCAGACCCTATATTCAGGGTTAATCCGTTTGCACGTCCTTTATCACGCTTGCCAAGGCGCCATATTCGGACTGGAGATGATGGAGGAATTAGCCCATCACGGATATTACATTGGGCCGGGAACCCTGTATCCGATGCTCCACGAGATGGAGGCCAGAGAATGGTTACGTTCGGAAAGGGAGCTGGCGAGCGGACGGATTCGTCGCTTGTATCGCGCGACACCTTCTGGTAAGCGAGCCCTGGTTGCAGCCAAAGGAAAAGTCCTGGAGCTATTCGGGGAGTTGTTCGAAAGAAGACATGCTCGACGAGTGGTGGGTAGAAGAGCGTAGGAGGAGCGGTGGAAAAATACCTTGCGTCGCGACGCGAGTTTCTGAAGACGACAGGATTGACCACAGGTGCCCTTTGGGTGGGATCGTTAGCTTTCCACGAACAAGATTCGGCGCT
>CAZDYZ010000173.1:0-3024 GCA_964509525.1 uncultured Acidobacteriaceae bacterium | reverse complement strand
AGTGAGTTGCCCTGCGACAGTGCCGACTGGCTCGTAGTCACGGTACTTTTAATCCCCGATCTGATAACGAATTGAGAAACGGCGAGGAGGTGTTGAGTCCAAGGCTAGAAGTACCTGTACGACGACTACCGCGTGGGCTAGTTGAATGCTCACGCATATAATCGGAAGCTCGAATTAGAAAAGACCTGCTAATGAGAACAGAGCTTCTGAAGGGTCTCGGGAATTATCTACATGTGCCAGGTTTTGAAACAAATGTCTTCGACAAGGAAAAAGCGCGGGCCGTGCGCCGTTCCTTCGTCACTGCTGGCACTCGCGTCACGATTATTGTCTCGGTAGCCGACCAACGGGACCATCTGCACTACACATGATTGCCTAAGGCGCCGTTTGACACAACCAGTAGGTGTATCGTCCCATCATGTCCTGTCAGCCAGTATTTGTTGGGATGACCGGCCAGGTATGCTGAAATTGTGCTCATGCCGGATATAGCCCTGACTTGCCGCACTCCGGGGAGATCACCTAGGTTTCGGTTCACAGTGGCATGACCCAAGCTACAAACCCGTGAGAATCATTGTGTTTCCAAATCTGGAAATTCAGGCTTTGTTGCCTCCCGGCCGAGCATTTCGACCTGAGCCAATGGAGAGAGATCGTGGACCTAGTCAGTAGACAAAAGACTGAATCTCGGTCACTCCGGAGTCGGGTCCGTCCACGTAGCCGAACCGAAGGCTGGGGTGGAGAGCAATGTGCACGGGAATCACATTGAAAGCATTCGAAAAGCTGAAGCCGTTGATGGTTTCCTGCAGTGTCCCACTCGTGTCGTAAACATATATGGTGCTGCCGCTGGGCGCCGAACTGGAATTGGGCTGAGCGATGAGGAACACTTCGTGGATGGAATCGAACTCGACATCGGCGCCGCTGTAAAATTGTTGCCCGCCCGATCCCGGCAGCGTTACTGTGAAACCCGTCTTCGTAGTGAGATTGTAAAATTCCACACCTGCGTCATCCTCTGTTGTGGTGCATGCAATGCCGTCCGCTGAATCGACGGCCAGACCGTTGACAAAGCCAAATCCAATACCCACAAACTCGGTGAACGTACCTGCAGTGAGATCGACCACTCCGATCACCGGCAAGCAGCCAAAGCATCCCGGCCCTCCCCCCAGCAGCGCCTGATTGGTATTGCTGTCGTATGCGATAGGCGGAGGTACGCTGCCAAAATTGGTGGAGTCCGTGATGCTGACAACCGGCCCGAAGGTATTAGCAGCGACGTTGGAGCTGAAGACATTCGGAATGAATTGCCCGCTGTTGTCGTAGGCGAATACCGCGACGTTCGGGACTCCCTGACTGCGGCTTACTCCGGTTGGCATGATGATGTGTTGCAATCCGAGGGGCGGGGTCCAGGCGCCCGTAAACCGGTTGGAACTGAGCGGATCTAGGATGTTGAAGGTACGGCTGGTAACAAATCCTCGTTGTACGTTTTCATGCTCGATGAGCCCAATACTGTTGCCGACGACACCTAAGGTGATGAAATCATCTTGCGCTTTAGTCGGTTGTGTTACTGTCACAACCCTGAGGATTTTCCCGGTCGCCTGGTCAAAAGTTTCGACCGCAGCTAGCACATTCCCGTTGAAAACCGTCTTGGCCTCACTCAGCAAGCCTTCGGTGCCGTTCTGGTCGATATCGAACCCAAAAATTTGCCCACCAAACTGGCTGTGAACGATGATCTGACCGGCTCCCGCTGAGGAATTCGGTTGAAAATCGTTAGCCTGCCCCAAGGCTAAGGCGTTACAAAAAATCACTGGAGCCAAGCAGAATGATATGCGTCTGGAAATGGCGCAGTACCACGAGATGGTCGACCCGTTCGTTGAGTAGCCCACTTTCGTTGTCTCCCTCGGATGGCGTTCAGGAAATGTCGGCGTAGTGTGGGACGGACGCAGCAGATGCTAAGCCAAGCCGCCTCTTGTCTTGTCACAGGTTTGTCAAAGATTTGTAAACCTTAGGTTCGCGGAGTTGATGCTGTCGTTCAACCATTCATCCCGCAGCCCCTGTCCCAACTGGCACCAAGCCAACCGATTGATGACGACTCGATAGATTTACGGCGTCTCTGGTCGCTGGCGTCCCGCGTGCTGGCCACCCTGATGATTCGCAGCGAAGCTTTTGGTGACTACCATGGCATATTATTGTGCCACACATTTATGTATGATACCATTGTGTGACATGAAGAACCCATTCGAGTTTGGTCGCGAATTAGGAGTCGCCGAGATTGTCGATCGCGAGGCGGAGATTGCGGAGGTCGTGGAGACCATCACGCAGGGTGGAAAGCTGTTCATGATCGGGCCCCGTCGCTATGGTAAGACCTCGATCCTCAAGGCAGCAGAGGACCAATTGCTGAGCGCCGGGGCCGTCGTTCTTCGCTATGATGCCGAAAGCTATCCCTCCCTCGATCTGCTGGTTAATGGCCTGGTCGCGGGTGCAGCGCGGCAGTTAAAGGGCAGCGTAGAGCGTATCGGTGAGCAGGTTCGGAAGTTCTTCTCCCGCCTCCGTCCCGAGTTGAATTTCAGCGTGACGGAACGAGAGTGGACGGCAAAAGTGGCGGTGACCGCCAGTGATGCCATTGAGCATCACATGACCCTTCTGGTAGAGGCGCTCGACGGCCTGGAGCACTTGGCTAGGGCGCAACCGAAGGATAGACCAGTCGGGCTGATTGTCGACGAATTTCAAAAGGTCATCGAGATTGGCGGCTCGTCGGCTGAGGCCAACATTCGGGCAGCGATCCAGCGCCACAAGCGTACAGGGTATGTCTTTGCGGGGTCCAAAACCAGGCTTCTGACGTCCATGACAACCGACGCTTCCCGACCCTTTTACCGCCTGGGGGCTTCTCGGTTTATTGGGCCGGTACCCCGCCCTGATTTCACCCGTTTCTTGCACGAGAAGTTTGTCGGCAGCAGATTCTACGTTCGAGATCCCGGCGTCCTTAACTTAACTCTCAATCTTGCTGAGGACGTCCCCTACAACGTGCAAATGCTGGCC
>CAZDYZ010000172.1:0-4276 GCA_964509525.1 uncultured Acidobacteriaceae bacterium | reverse complement strand
ATCGGCAATCCCTTCGGGCTCGCCGGTACCATGACGCGCGGTATTATCAGCTCCCTGCGGCCCATCCGCAGCCCAGAAGGGGCCTACATCGAGGAGGCGATCCAGACGGATGCGGCTATCAATCCGGGTAATTCAGGCGGTCCTCTACTGAATTCCCACGGAGAGGTGATCGGTATCAACAGCATGATAGCAACTGGGGGGTCGAACCAGAGCGCTGGCATTGGCTTTGCTATCCCGATTAACACCGCTAAGGCCGTGCTCAATGACCTGATCACCCTCGGCACGGTGCGGCGACCCTCGCTCGGCATCGTTCCCTTGCCCATCGGTCCCGAGCTGGCGCAGGAAATCGGTCTACCCGCTGACTACGGGATCCTCATCGTGCGGACCGTTCCAGGCGGGGCTGCGGACCGCGCGGGGTTGCGCGGCGGTAGTCAACGCGCTTACCTGGGTACGACGCCCATCATGATTGGTGGCGATCTCATTGTTGCTATCAACGGTGACTCCGTTGGCGACCAACAAGACCTTGCCAATACGATGAACAAACATCGTGCAGGAGATACTGTGACGGTGACGATTTATCGCAGCAGGCGCAAGATGGACGTAAGAGTTGTGCTGGGCGAGGCTCGGGACCGAACCTAGCCCTCCCAAAATGGGAACAGTGTCAACGACGCAGTCCGCGGTTGCAGGATCTAAATCATTGCCCAGCCTTAGGGTCTCAGCTATAGTCTTATGCTTAGCCCATGTACGACGATTTCCAGGCTACCGACCACTGGACGGGCAAGCCGGTGCACTGCCGGTATCAGGCGCTGATTGTAGCCATCGCCACCCGACACGCCGACGCAGTCGACATTAAGTATTTGGTGGAGGATCGTCCAGTCTGGATTGCACTTCCTCATCCCGCGTGGGTGGAATACAACCGGCAGACTGGCCGTGTAATTAGTGACCCCATGGCGGTGCAGATCGCCGGCCATTATTTGAAGTGGGCCATCGAATCAGGCGAGGACAACGGGCGCGAGATGTACACCTTGACGGTGCAGGAAACGCTCGATCATCTTCAATCCGTTAGGGACGAAGCCCACCAAGCAGTAGCCGGCTAGCATTTCAGCACCTGCCACACTTCGCGCCGGGAAGTTATGGTCACTCCGCAGAGCGGTTCCGTGGTTCTTACGTTGGTTGATTTCCACGGGCTGCTTTCTTACGGAATTCAAGGAGCTCTGTATGTCGTCGACTCTACAAACCCTCGAAGTAGCCCAGTTACTTTCGCAGAAGCGAGTACACCGGAATCTGTTTCCGGCAGCGTTGGTGGAGGCAGCGCTTCGTCGCGGCGAGTCCGATCTGTCGGCCCGTGGATCGTTGGTTGCCGAGACCGGCAAGCGTACCGGCCGTTCGCCGCAAGATAAGTTCACGGTTAAGGATGTCATAACCGAAAGCAAAGTGGCGTGGGGCTCGGCGAACCAGCCGTTCCCGCCAGGAAAATTTGACGCTCTCTACGAGCGGGTAGTCGACTATCTGAAGGACAAGGAGCTTTTTGTCCAGGATTTGTTCTGTGGCGCCGATCCGAAATACCAGTTGCCCATTCAAGTGATCAACGAATATGCCTGGCACAACCTGTTCGCACGACAGCTGTTCATCCGCCCCACTGCCGCAGAGTTAAGAACCCACACCCCTGAGTTTATTATCGTCAGCGCACCTGGTTTCCGGGCTGACCCCAAGCGAGACGGCACCAACTCGGAAGTGTTCGTGCTGGTCAACTTCACCAAGAAGCTGGTGTTGATCGGCGGCACGGAATATGCCGGGGAGATGAAGAAGTCCATCTTCGGCGTCATGAATTTTGTTTTACCCCAGCGCGATGTCTTCCCTATGCACTGCTCGGCGAACATCGGCGTCGATGGCGTGTCGGCGCTGTTCTTCGGGCTATCCGGGACCGGCAAGACGACGCTATCCGCTGATCCTAGCCGCCGCCTCATCGGCGATGACGAGCACGGCTGGAGTGCAACCGGTGTTTTCAACTTTGAAGGTGGCTGCTACGCCAAGTGCATACGCCTGTCGCAGGAAAACGAACCGCAAATCTGGAATGCCCTGGGCTTCGGCTCGGTGCTGGAGAATGTGGTACTGGACTCCACCACTCGCATCCCGGACTACGATGATGAAAGCAAAACCGAGAACACACGCGCTGCATATCCGGTGGAGTTTATCGAGAATGCGGTGATTCCGGGCTTTGGTGGACATCCGAAGAATGTGGTGTTCCTCACGGCGGACGCGTTCGGTGTACTGCCTCCAGTCTCCAAGCTCACCCCCGAGCAGGCGATGTTCCATTTCATGTCGGGCTACACCGCGAAAGTTGCCGGCACCGAGGCTGGTGTCACGGAACCACAGGCGACATTCTCCACCTGCTTCGGTGCGCCATTCATGCCACTCCCCCCCAAAGTTTATGCAGAAATGCTGGGCGATCGCTTGCGCGAACACCAGGCGCAGTGCTGGCTGGTGAATACCGGCTGGCAAGGCGGGCCGTACGGTGTCGGCCAGCGAATGAGCCTGCCGTACACCCGTGCCATGGTGAATACACTGGTCGAAGGCAAACTCACTGACGTGGAATTCGAGGTGGAGTGTACGTTTGGACTAATGATTCCCAAGTCGTGTCCGGGGGTTCCGTCAAAACTGTTGAATCCGCGTAACTCATGGCAGGACAAGGCGGCCTACGACCGGATGGCAGCGGACCTTTCGCGGCGTTTTGCCAAGAACTTTGAGCAGTTCGACGCGCCACAGGCAGTGCGGGATGCAGGCCCCAGGCCGGTGGTGGCGAAATAAGCGCGCCCTTTTGGGGCGTGGAGTGGCGACGCCTCTTCTGGGGGTAATGGCAGGCGCTACATCTGGGGCGCGACTATCAGTCGTTGGGCAAGACTGTGCGCTTGTTTCACGGCGCCTGCACATGCTGTTGTCCCAGCACCTTTCCCGCGCGGTCGAACCATACTACCTCATACTGCGATCGGAACACAGAAAACCAGTACTTGTAGACGTACTCATTGGAGCAGTCCCTGGGCACGGCGGTTAGTGAGCCGCACGGCCCTTCGCGGCTGGGATCGCCAAGCAGTTCCCGCACAAACTCGTTCGGATCACCCACGTTGATCTGGGCGGAATTCTTGCTCAGCGCATCGTCATGATGATAGGCCCAGGTGCCAGCCGCCACCAGAGCAATGGCGGCAACCAGAAGGAAGATTCGGGCTCCCATAAGTCAGGAGCTTACCGCAGCACCGCACCTCTGACCAGCTTCTCGTTATCGGTCCCATCAGCTGATGCCAGCTCCTGAAGTTTAGTGCCAACCTGCCGCTGACAGAATCCAGCAACTGCGACAGTTCACAGACCAGATATGAGAAATGCCGGCGCTATGGCCTGCGTGGCTGCGCAATGAGCCTTAGTGCTCCACAATGACCCTCACCATCTTTTTTCCGGCGCGCAGCGTGAACGCGGTTCCCATTTTCACCACAACAACCAAATCGGTCTTGAGTTCGCCGTCTACTCTCACCGCATTTTGCTTCAGCTTGCGAAGGCCATCGGTTACGCTGGTGGCGAGTCCGGTGCGTGCCAGCAGTTTGTCGAGCTTTACTTGTAAGTAACCACCGTTTATTGCGGCATTCGGCGCGGCCACTTCCTCGAAATGCACTGACACAGAAGGTAAATCGTGCGGCACCTCGTCCTGCTGGAAAATCCGCGACCAATCCTGCGCCGCTTGTTCGGCGGCCGAGGGCGAATGAAAGTCGGTGACGACGCGCTTACCCAGCTCTTGTTTCAGCGTCATGGGATGCAGCTCACCGCTTGCGACTCCGCGCTTCATGCGGTCGAGGTCGGCGATGCTGACATCGGTTAGCAACTCGTAGTAGCGCCACATAAGGCCGTCGGAGATGGACATCAGCTTGCCAAAAATCTCCAGTGGAGCCTCGGTGATGCCAATGTAGTTACCGTACGACTTGGACATTTTCTGTACGCCATCAGTGCCCTCGAGCAGCGGCGTAGTGAGGACGATTTGCGGCGGTTGGCCGTAATGGCGTTGCAGCTCGCGGCCCATCAGCAAGTTGAACTTCTGATCTGTGCCGCCAAGTTCGACGTCGGCCTCCAGCGCCACCGAGTCGTAGCCTTGCGCGATGGGATACAGCAGTTCGTGCATCGCAATCGGCTTTTCCTCCTCGAAGCGCTTGCGGAAGTCCTCACGTTCCAGCATCTGCGAAACCGTAAATTTCGCTGCAAGCCGCACGAAATCCTCGTAGCCGAGCTTGCTCAG
>CAZDYZ010000171.1:0-3464 GCA_964509525.1 uncultured Acidobacteriaceae bacterium | reverse complement strand
AGACTCTGTGACCCAGCTATCTGCGCCCGCGGCCGCCTCCTCCGCCACCGGGGGCGCGTTGACCGCCGAATGAGCCTCCGCCCCGAGACCCTTCTAGGCTTTGCTGCCCACGCGCACTGTTAGTCCGGGCATTCCCGCCCTGGCCGTAATTGCCGAACGCGCTGTTGCTAACCCCACGGTTTGACGGCTCGCCGTAACCGCGCTCCGGCTGCCGCTGATTCTGATTGAAGTTGCTAGAGCGAACCTGGTTTTGACTGTACCCGGCTCGGTTTTGCTGGTTGAAGTTGGGTTGGGTGCCGCGCTGTTGCGCTAAGTTCCCCTGGTTGAGGTTTCTGTACTGCGGCTGATCATACTTCTGGTTGAAATGTGGCGTGGTGTAATTGTTGAAATTATTGACGCGGTAATTGTTATTGTTGAAGTTATTTCGGTTGATATTGTTAGCGTTAATGCTATTGCGATTTATGTTGTTATAGTTGACGTTGTTGAAATTGCGATTATAGTAGTTACTCCGGTTAACGAAGGTGTTCGAGGTAGAAATGTAGGTATTGTGGTTATAAACCACCGTGGAGTTATGCCAGCCGCAGCCCCATGAGTTCCACCCCCATCCGCAACATCCGCCTCCGCCGCTGAGAGCGGCGCCGACCGCTATGCCCACAGCAAATGAAATCAGGCTGGTGGCCACCAAGTCCCCGGTCGTGTAGCCGGGATAGACTGGTACCGGAGCTCCGTACACCACGGTCGGATTGTAAGTTGGCACGTAAACCACCTCGGGCTGTGCCGGTTGAATGACGATGGTTTGGGGAGGAGGCCGCACCACAGTGACTTGCGTCTGGCCGGAGGATGCAGGTGCTGGCGCAGCACTCCCCGGAGGCTGGTTTTCCACAGAGACGTTCTGCTGCTGATTGCTCTGCAGATTGCCCGCTTGATATGCACGTTGCCGCATGACCTGCACGGCATTCATAACGCTTTGCGGAATGTTGTAGCAGGCATCGCCAAGAGCAGAGGTCCAGGACAAGTTAGTGGCCATCTGGTTCAACACATCGGGGAACTGCGTCAGACCTTTGACACTGGGATCCCAAGGTTGCTGGTTGACTGCTTCCATCAGCTGCTGACCCTTGAGGTTTGCATTCTGCTGTAGCCACTGGTAGGCAGCGCTGACTTCGCTCGGGTAGGTCGAAGCCGCTAAAACTTGGGCAAGGAGATTGTCGGGAAATAGCGCGATGGGAGCGATAAGTTGATAAAGCTGGTCCGCCGTGGGCGTGGTATATGCTGTGGCTGGTGCCTGACCCTGCTGGGTCTGGCTCGGTTGAGTCTGGGCCTGCTCTGACTTTTTCTTGCACCCGTCAAGACCCCCTAGACTGGCTATCACGCTGGCACTAAGAAGGATCGAGATAGCTTGCTTGTACATCGGCATCGAGGGCTCACTCTTCATGCGGGAGAACTCTTCCGTTGCTTTTGTTCACCCGAAACTCCTGACTAGCTTCGAAAATGTACTGCCATTCCGTTTTTGATTGCAACGATTCGTCCTGGTCGGCCCGCATGTTGGAGATTGTTTTCGTAAAGGGTGCAATGTCCACCTGCATTACATCAATCTCGGCAAGTGGGCTCTGCCACCTGAGGTTAGAATTGTGTACACGGCAGTCGCTACGAGTTCGTATACGCGGCTCAAGTGGAGAGGTATCGCCAATTGTGGCATCGCTGCACCCCCAGGACGATCAGGGCACCAGTCTCGCCTATTGCGCGTTGCAGAATCTCTCCAGCCCGAACTCGGTGCTGGAGTTGAGAGGGTGCTGATCACCATACATCGTCCGCTGTTGGGAGAATGCTTTTTCATGGCCTCGCAGTATTCGTGCGCAATCTGGTTGCGAAGATTCTGAATTTTCTATGGCGTCTTTCGGTGTGGCGGACGTTGGCCTCGCTGTCGCCTCTTGCCGACTCCTCCTTGCTAATTCTCAAAACAACTGCTGCGCATCATAGACCAGACATTCATTCACTAGCCGGGCCTCGGCCGTCAGAGTGTGAGGGTAGGGTCGATGCTTTTCATCGTCAATGTGAAGCACGGTATGGCCGTGAGCGGTGAGGTAGTCGCTCACCAACCTGCGATGACATCGAAGGTAGACGCGCTCGGCGCACATTATGGCAGTGTTGCCTCCGCTGTTTTCTTCGGTTGTTATTCCGGGTGTGCCCGAAGCCCCAGTCCTGGAGCCTGCCCTGAGGCGGTTGACAGAATCTGCTGTTCCCACCGCGATCTGAAGCAGTCGGGCGACAGCTTGTGTGAAGTCGACGGTCAGCATGTAGTCGGCATAGTTCCGAAAGGAGTCATTCCGTAGACCAGTATTGGGTGAGTCGTTGCGGACTTTCTTGCGACGGCCGCCTAGCTCTTTTAACCAGACGTAAACAATGCCGTGCTTCCAGAGCTGGGTTTCGAGCGTTTCACGATTGAAGTGCGGCATACGGCGCGACATGGGGAAAGAACGAATATCCACCAGCGTGCGTATGTCCTGCGCCTTGATTGCGGCGACAAACTCGTCGAGCAAGCGGGTAGAATGCCCGATGGTATAGATGGTGGCCATCTACTTCGAGATACGCTGGAGTGCGGTTAAGATCACCGCCTCCTGGGCAGGCTCGACGGTGCGTAGGTCGAAAAGGACGCGATCGTTTTCTACGCGCGCAATAATGGGCGTCTCCCATTCGCGTAGGCGAAGGGAGAGTTCATCGCTGGTCATACGCTGGCTCTGCACTGCAACGACTCGCGTAGGTAGCGTAGAACCCGGCGCAGTGCCGCCGCCAAGCACCGAGTGCGAATCCATCACCTCCACCTGCAGATGCGGACGACTGGCACGCAGCTGTTTTGCCACTTCCTCAGCGCGTTGTGCAAGCTCCTCATCGGAGATGCGCATCATGCGCAGTGCAGGAATCGAATCGTAGTCTTCGCGCAGGTAGGCGACCAGCGTCGCCTCCAGCGCGGCGTATAACGTCTTGTCCAGGCGCAACGCCCGGAACAGCGGATTCGCGCTGGCTCTCGCGACCAGCTTGCGGTCGCCACTGATCATGCCGGCTTGCGGACCGCCCAGCAGCTTGTCTCCGCTATAGGTCACGATGTCCGCGCCGGCGTGTATGCTGTCGCTGATCATGGGCTCACCGTGCACGCCGACATTGCGAAGATCAAAGATCTCACCGCTGCCGAGATCTTCCATGACTGGGATGTCTCGCTTGCGTCCGAGCTCGACCAGCTCTTCCAGCAACGGCTGCTCGGTAAACCCGACGATCTGGAAGTTGGAGCGGTGTACACGCAACAGCAATTTGGTGCGCTCGGTAATCGCGCGCTCGTAGTCGGAAATGCGGGTACGATTTGTCGTGCCGACTTCGCGGAGCACAGCTCCCGACTTGGCCATGACATCGGGAATGCGAAAAGACCCGCCGACTTCGACCAACTCGCCGCGCGACACAAGTACTTCTCCACC
>CAZDYZ010000170.1:0-2211 GCA_964509525.1 uncultured Acidobacteriaceae bacterium | reverse complement strand
ACAATGACGAAGTTCAAGGCTCCCTTGTTGATGAGATCGGGCTCGCAGTCAGCAGATTCGAGCATGGCCAGCATGCGCGAGCGTAGCCGCTCGGCATCATGCAGTGAATACAGGGGATAGCTATTCTGATCCGCTCCCGGTGTGCCGAAAAAATTTGGCTGCGAGCCGGCCGCCAGCACCAGAAAATCACCTTGGTATTGTTCTCCTTCGGCGGTTTGCACCTTCCGGGTGTCGAGATCGACGGAGACAACCTCCCTCAACTTTACGTCTACGTTGGGATAATCCCTAAACCCGCCGCGTAAATTGAAGGCTATATTGTCAGGACCGAGGAGCGCGGTAGCCACTTGGTACAGCAATGGCTGGAATTGTTGATAGTTGTTCTTGTCGAGCAACGTGATCTGAACTTGCGGATTCTTCGCCAGTTTGCGGGCACAGTGCAATCCGGCAAAACCGCCACCGACGATCACAACGTGCTTCACGTTGTTCGGCTCTTGTTCGCTGAACCTGGTCACGGCTGCCTACCCCACACGAGAGGAAACAAATGTACAGCAGCGACGCTACTCGCACAACTAGGAAAAATGCTAGGTATCACCGCGGCCAGCGGGGAAACAGGCTCGCGCAATGGGGTGGAGGTGTTGCATTCAGTCGACCAAAAGAAAACCCAGTCAGAACACGAATAACATTACAGCGCAATGAAAATGCAGCTCCAGTGAAGATCCGGTCCTTTGCCAGCGATTGGGACGAGCTTTCGGTGGTATGCTGAGTGGCACCGTCCCCGTTACTGAAGGTTTAGCCCGCGGCGTGAGCGATCGTTTGACAGGATCAGGTGATTATCGAGTCGCATTAGGCTCCCGTCAGCGATGTCCGCGTGGTACCGACCAGGCTAACCATTGCAAGAATGACGATGACGATGTCAAGCGCGGGCGTGAGCAGCCACGCTTTCACCGAGATCGACAGCCGTGAAAGGATGAACAACATGAATGCCGCCCCCCAGGTTGTCAACACGCTGACCCACACAGAACTTGACCAGCTCTGTTTCAACACCATTCGTACGCTTTCGATCGATGCGGTACAGGCAGCCAATTCCGGCCACCCTGGAACCCCCATGGCATTGGCGCCGTTAGTCTACACAATCTGGAATCGCGTGATGCACTTCGATCCGCAAGATCCGATCTGGCCGAACCGCGACCGATTCGTGCTTTCGAACGGTCATGCCTCGATGCTGTTGTGGTCGGTACTGCACCTCACGCAGACCATGGCAGTGAACGCGAACTACGAGATTCTTGGACATCCCTCGGTCACGCTCGGCGATATCCGTCGCTTCCGACAGCTTGACAGCAAAGCCCCAGGGCATCCGGAATACCATTGGGTGTCGGGTGTAGAAACCACCACGGGTCCACTGGGGAATGGAGTGGCCACGAGCGTCGGAATGGCTATTGGCCGGAAGTGGCTCGCCAGCCACTTCAATCGACCAGGGTTTGACATCTTTGACTACAGCATCTATGCCGTTTGCGGAGACGGATGCCTGATGGAAGGGGTGGCCTCGGAAGCAGCTTCGCTGGCGGCACACCTCGGCCTCGACAACCTGTGCTGGATCTACGACAACAACCACATCACGATTGAGGGAAGCACAAGCCTCGCCTTCACAGAGGACGTAGCGGCGCGGTTCCTGGCATACGGCTGGAACGTGCTGCGCGTTGGCGACGCCAACGACCTTGATCGTATCGAACACGCTCTGGGAGTCTTTCGGAAAACCCAGGGACGCCCTACATTTATCGTTCTGGATAGCCACATCGGCTACGGCTCCCCGCACAAGCAAGACACTGCTGCCGCTCATGGCGAGCCACTGGGAGAAGAAGAGGTTCGTCTCACCAAGCGCGACTACGGATGGCCGGAGGACGCGAAGTTTCTCGTCCCTGACGGAGTATACGCCCACTTTTCCTCCGGAATAGGTGCGCGAGGCGCGCAAGCCAGGCGGGAGTGGACAGAGCTGTTTGCCAAGTACCGGGCACAGTATCCGGAACTGGCAAACGAAATCGACCTTATGCAGCGCCGCGACCTGCCTGCTGGGTGGGACCATAATCTTCCCATCTTCCCGGCCGATCCAAAGGGCATCGCCGGACGCGACGCCTCGGGCAAGACACTGAACGTGCTCGCGCAAAATATTCCATGGTTCCTCGGGGGATCAGGCGACCTCGCACCGTCGAACAA
>CAZDYZ010000169.1:0-7478 GCA_964509525.1 uncultured Acidobacteriaceae bacterium | reverse complement strand
GCACACGATGACTGGTATTCGCACTGATGCACCTGGAGATCAACGTACTCGATGTTAAGCGGCAGATGCAGGCCCTCGCGCTGAATGGCGCTGGAGAGCGTGGCTGTGATGTCGAGGTTGAGGGTGTCGCCGAACTCATAGGTTTTCGACGCGCCGCTGGCCTCGATGCCGGTGGCCTGATCACGCGTATCATGGCGGCCAAAGCTTGATTTTCCCAGCGAACCCATCAGATCGCGCAATGCCCGAAAACCAAGGAAGTCGACTCCTTTGTCGGTGATCTCGAAGCGCGCCGGCGACTGGGCTTCGCCGATCTGTCCGCCTGAGGCTGAGCTGCGGGCGGCGTCGTGCGAATAGTCAACGCTAATATAGTCTTCCTGCTGCATACGCTCAATGAGTCGCTCAATGAGCTGCTCCATCTGCTCAGCGCTCATGTTTTCGATTTGCTCGCGCAGCCGGTCGTCGAGCATGTTGCTGTTCAACAGAGCCTCAGCGATTGCTTGTCGCAGATCGTCGAGCGACTGTTCCACGTCATTGAGATCGTAGAAATCCATAGAGTGCTGCTGGAACCCACTCTGCAACAGATAGTTGGAGAGTGCGTTGAGCAGGTCCTCCATGCTAATCTCCGACGCCGGCTCGGGAACGTACTTCTTGTACTTAACAAATCGCATGAGGAAGCAAGTCCAACCCTAGCAAGTGCAACATTTTGCCTACGGCACCGTTACCGTCACCTATGCGTTCGAACGGCCATACTGATTGGTCGCGTAAAGAATAGGTTCTTGTCGTTGTTGGATACACAACGACACTCAGCCCGCGAATCACACCCACCGATGGCGAAACAATGTTGTATTCGCCGTTGGTTTCGTTCCAGCTCAGCGTTACTGGCTGACCTGAACCTACGGACTTCGTGGCTTTAAAGCTGTTAATCGTGGGAGCCGGTCCGGTTGGCACGGTCCCAGGCGAGTATAGGGGTGAAATTAGCAATACCTCGAAGTCAGAAGCAGTCAACTGCTTTAGCAGATCAAGGTCATCGTTATTCCACCGGCTGTCGGGTGTGCCGCTGATGAACATGGAGCTGCCATTGTCCGCCATGATCATGCCGTATTCCTTAAACGCGGTAAGGATCACCTGATCATCAAGCGGAAAACCGGTGATGTCGAAACTGGCTTTCAGGCGCAATCGCATGCCCATCGGCGCCGCCAGATCGTTGTTAGAGTTAGGTGCCCAGTGCGATGCCGGAGGTGTGAATGCCTGTTTGCTGTATTGCAGCGTGAAACGCAACGCGTGCGTGATCGCGCCAGCCGCTACCTCATCGTAGAGGACCAGTCCCGGCAAGATGGGCAACCCCGCCGCATCGGCCGAAGTCCATGTGTACGGTCGTTGTTCGTTGGACATCAGGTCCCACACTGCTCCGGAATCGGCGTTCCAACTTCCATCGTTTTGTTCGTAGGCGTGATAGAGCTCGTAAAGCCAACAATTGCCTTTATCGATAACCAGTACATGACGGTCGCCGTCGCCGGGATTGGGATATCCTTCAACGGGAGCGTTGAAAGGAATGGGCATTGGCCCGGGGTCGCTTTCGCCGCCATAGGCTGTGTACTTGATGTTGACTAATGGCTGGGTAGTGGGCACGACAACGTACGGAATGCCTATGGTTGAGCCGTCGTATAGACCTGAGCCAAAGTCCGGATGCAGTTTCGTGCCGTCCCCAATGAAATTGATGATCGCGTCCGAGTTGGGATCAAGTGGAGCGTTCACAATATTCGTGTTCCACAGACTCGTAGGACGGAAGGGCAGGAACCCGTTGAGGCTCCCCTCCTGGCCCAGGCTGAACCCGCTGCACGAGGAACCCTGAGCCGACCCGAGGTTCGAAATCGCCAGCATGATACCGGTTAGCAAGCAGGAGTTGAGAAAACTGCGGCGCATCCGGAATCTCTTCCCTTGTGCTGGTCTGTGTTGATTTAGCCTACCAGCCCAGCATCTCTGCGGGCAAACCCACCAGCAGAATGAGCGCTGATAAAACACCAATCCGCGACGGGCGCTTCACCATAGAGTATGAAACCTGTTCCCCACAACAAATTTTTTCGGGAAAACCTGCTGGATGTCGCTATTTACCCGTTTGGACCGCTGGCAGAGGCTCGTCGCTCACCCGCATAGTACCCACTGCGTGTGCGCACCTGAAGCTTTTTATAGCCTTTGGCCTGGGCATCGACCTTCACGGTGCGATAGCCGCCGGCGCTCTGTGGAGTGTCGGGCTTGTATTGGATGGTGTACTGGTTGCGGATGTCATGCGCAATCTGCGACGTGATTGCATTGACCTCGCCCAGGTCTTTCGGAAAGAAGGCCACGCCACCGGTTTCCTCAGCCATCTCGCGAAGGGCGCGGCGTGCACGCTTGGAGTGTTCTTCCTGCAGCAGGCCAATGGTATAAACGGTAGGACCGTTTTCGAATTGTAGCCGGCGTACAGCCTGTTCCAGCGACTCACGGCTGGCATTGTCTTCGCCGTCGGTCACCACGAGCAGAACTTTCTTTTCCAGATCGCCACTTTTCTTCAGGTGGTCGGCGGAAGCCACGGTCGCGTCATACAACGCAGTTCCGCCGCGCGCCTCGATACGTTCCAGCGCATCCTTGAGCTTGGGTATGCTGGCGGTGTAATCCTGATCCAGGAAAAATTCTTCGTTGAAGTTGACCACGAAAACCTTGTCCTGCGGATTGCTCGATTGCACCAGGTTGATGGCAGCGGCATTCACGGCAGGCCGCTTCTCACGCATCGAACCAGAGTTGTCGATAACAATCCCCATTGCCACTGGTATGTCTTCGCGACGAAACGAAGTTATCTTCTGTGGCTTGCCGTCCTCCAGAACGGTGAAGTCGTTGCGGGCGAGATTGGTGACCAGCCGATTGTGGTCGTCCACGACGGTAGCGTGAAGCGTTACTTCGTCAACTTCCTTCTTGAATACGAAGAGATCGCCTTCCTTGGTATCCGGCGCTTTGCCCTCCGCACCAGGGTTGGTTGAGGTTCTCGATTGTGCCGCTGAGTTTTGCGGGGTCGCTGTGGTGCTGTTTGCAGGCTGGGACACGGGAGCCGACGAATTCTGAGCTGCCAGACACGTCCCCAGCAGCACAACGAGGGCTATGGGCGACCGGAGACCAATTCTATTATTGGGTGGGCGCATAGTATCCCGTTTTGGCGTACACATGCAACGGTGGCAAGCCTTTGGGCGGACTTAATTTGACCTTGATCTTCCTCCACTTGCCATCTCTTGCCGGATTGGTCGGACGATAGCCGAGGACGTACTGGTTACGCAGTTCGATGCCGATCTTGGTCGCCACGTCCGCTAATTCGTTCGGCGAGTTGATAGTGAATGTGCGTCCCCCGGTGACATCGGTGATGTCGGTAAGCATGGCAGGACCTTCACGTTCTTCTGGCGTCTTAAAGTACAAATCGAACAACCCAATGGCGTAGATTTGCACGTCGGCCTCGCGCACCATGGATTTGATTTCGCTCTCCGTGTACCGGCTGTGGTTATCGCCCCCATCGGAGATGATGAGCAAGGCCTTCCTCTCATAATGCGCTTTGCGCATGCGATTCATGCCCAGGTAGATGGCGTCCAGCAAGGCCGTCCGGCCTTTCGGAATTGCATAAACCAGTTTGTCCTGAATGTCTTCGACGGAGGAAGTGTAGTCCACCAGCAGCTCAGGCTTATCGGAGAATGTAATCAGGAAAAACTCGTCCTGCGGATTCGCGGTGCGGAAAAACTCAACAACCGCTTGGCGGGACTTGTCAATCTTGTCGGACATCGACCCGCTAATATCAAAGATCACCCCGAGGGAAATGGGGGCATCCTCACTGGAGAAGTGTCGGATCTCTTGTGGTGTACCGTTGTCCGTGAGGGCGAAGTTCTGCTTCTCCAGTCCGGTCACTAGCCGATTCATCGGGTCCGTGATCGTGACCGGAACGAGTACCAAGTCGACATCTTTGCGAAGGGGCTTAGTATACGTCTTCAAGCTGGGATCAGCAGTGGGGGGTGGTGCAGCCGCTGAGGTCTTCTTGATTTCGCGTGGCACGACGTGAACGTCATCCTGCGCATAACTGGAGAACGTCAAGAAAACGGCGACAGAAAGCCACGCGAGGAACAACGGGAGCGTCCCCTGACGCACCCGCGATTGGAGACGTAAACAAGAACCATCTCTGTTCCGCCAAACCGACAACAGATACTGAAACGTCGAGTACTCTGACCCGAACTCCCAACCTCGACTGCGGGCCATAAGGATCCCCTGGATTGTGGCCTGATGTTATCACAAGTTGCGGTGTTCCGACGCCCTGCCGGCAACAACCCCTGCCGCGCGCCCCCCAGGGCGTCATTGTGCCCGCAACTGCTACAATCTTGCAGCCTTCCGAAACCAGCCTGTAGCGCCCAACTTTGAGTCGGAGGTAGACCCCCAATGGCGATTGTCTTCCCCTTTCGAGCCCTACGCTACAACCCCTCTAAAGTAAGGTTGGCAGAGGTTATCACTCAGCCCTACGACAAAATTACTCCCGCAATGCAAGACCATTATTACGCAGCCAGTCCCTATAACCTTGTCCGAATCATCCTGGGCAAACCGGAGGCTGGCGATAACGAGCGCCGAAACGTTTACACCCGTGCTGCCGCTTACATGCACCAATGGCGCAGAGAGCACGTCCTGCTGGCTGATGCCGAACCCAGCATCTACCGATACACGCAGACATTTCAAGTCCCGGGAGATAGCTCGTCTGGCACCCTGGAACGGCGCGGATTCATTGCTCTAGGTCAACTCGAGGACTATGACCGTAAAGTGGTCTTTCGGCACGAGCAAACTCTAAGTAAGCCAAAGGCGGACCGGCTCAACCTTTTGCGGTCTACGGAGACTCATTTTGGTCAGCTTTTTATGTTGTACAGTGATCCCTTGAAGGAGATCGAGGCCGCTTTGCTGCAGAGTGGCCCTCCAACGGCCGAGGTGCGCGATGAATACGATGTGGCGCACCGAATGTGGAAGATCTCTGATCCATACACCCTGAAGGCCGTGCAGGGAAAGATGGCCGACAAGAAGCTCATCATCGCCGATGGACACCATCGCTACGAAACGGCCCTGAACTACCGTAACGAGATGCGCAAGCAGGTGGATGAAGGTTTGTCCGCCCCTTATGAAAGGGTGATGATGACCTTCGTCAACATGGATTCGCCAGGACTGGTTATCCTGCCTACGCATCGCGTAGTCTTCGGCCTGGAAAACTTCTCCACCCGAGAGATGGTCTTAAGGCTTCAGGTGAACTTTGAGGTTGATGACCTTGGACCGTTGCCGGAGGTCGAGGGCGCGCTGGAGCGCCTGCGCCAGGCTGGCCGGGCCCAGACAGCTCTTCTGGCAATAACGTCGCACGGCGGCTTCCTGCTGCGCTCACGGCCCAGGATTCAATGGAACGGTGGGTCAAGTTTGTCGGAGCGCCAGCGCGCGCTCGACGTGGTACGACTGCACAAGCTGATCCTGGAAGGAATTCTCCAGCTGTCGGAAGAGGACATTAGCGATCAGAAGCACTTGAGGTATCAGCGCGACGCACAGGAAGCAGTCAATCAGGTACAACAGGGCGCAAACGTCGCTTTCCTTATGAATCCGGTTCTTATGGAGCAGTTACGCGATATCGCGTTTGGCGGCGAAGTAATGCCGCAGAAGTCCACCGACTTCTATCCTAAGCTGCTGAGTGGGCTCACTGCCTACTCCCTGCAGGACGGTGCAAATCAAGCCTTTTCCCACTGATGGATTTCGTTTCGGATAGAAATGCGGACGTCATTGCAGGGTGCGTTTACCGATCGGGTGCTAAAGTCTCCTACGCCAAGGAACTCTTGCTGCGTTGCGTCTGGAATCGGGCTCTCCGAAACAAAGCGTGGTTTGCTGCTATTGACTGGAACGCGCCTGACTGTTAGTGGATCCATCTAATGAGGTATAGGTTGTCGCTGTCGGAGCGCAGTGTGCGCCTCTCGCTTGCGCCCATTCTTTTGGCATCGCTGCTGCTTGCAGTACTAACCTCCCGCCATGCTCCCGTTCGTGCGCAGGCGCCCGAACAAAATCAACTTACCGTCTATTCCCCACAGACTACATATTCTGTTGCCGTGATTGACGTAAAAGGGCAGCCTTACGCTGGGCTGGTCGAATTACTCGAGCCTCTAGGTTCGGTTGACGCCCGACCCGATGGCAAGAAGTATAAGTTGCACTTCACCCGGCCGGGCGGCCGTCCGCAAGAGGCACACTTCACAGATGGGAAAGACAAAGTCAAAGTTCGAGGGGAGAACTTCAAATTACCCTCGAATTTTATCCTTCAGAACGGCCGCGGATACATTCCGCTGGAGGCAGCGAGCAAGTTGCTGGGGAGGCTTCTATTAGCCCAAGTCGAATACCGCGCGGCAGGGCAGCGGCTGTTCATCGACATCGCCCCAGAGCGCTTTACTTTGGAGCTACGCCAAGGCAACCCTTCGCGGCTGCTGGTGGCCTTTCCTTCCACCGTGAATCCCACGATTGCTACCGAGCCCGGTAGAGTGCGATTGACTTTTCGCCGTGAGCCGGTGGAGTCCTCGGGCCCGGACAATGTTACTTACAACGATCCTTTGATCACCGGCACCAGCTTTTCTGAGCACGATGGCATTGCGGAACTCGCGGTTATCGGTACAGGTCCGTTGATGGCCACCTTTGCAGATGGAGGCAAAACCATTATCGTGACTGGCGCTCCACCTCCACCTCCGCCACCGGCACAACCGGTGGCCGCTCCCACCCAGGAAGCTGTGCCGAATGCGCCCGTCTCCCCGCCACAGCCGCGCCAGCCAGCCGCACCGCGCTTTCTGGTTCTCATCGATCCAGCTCATGGTGGCAACGACGTCGGCGCGGCCATCACACCTTCGTTGTCCGAGAAAGAGGTCGTGCTTACGTTAGCGCGGCGGGTGCAACGCGAACTCACTAACCGCGGCCTGGCAGCAAGCTTGCTGCGCAATTCTGATATCGCAATTTCTCTGGACCAGCGCGCTGTATCAGCGAATGCGGCTCGCCCGGCACTTTACGTAGCGCTCCATGCGGCCAACACTGGGAGAGGCGTGCACGTGTTCACGGAGCTGCTGCCCCCAGCCAATGTCTCGGCCCGCAGCTTTCTTCCTTGGGATACTGCCCAGGCAGCATTCCTCGACCTGAGCGGGTCGGTCGCGGGATCGGTTGCGGCAGAACTCGAAGCGCGCAAACTTCTGTATGCCACTCTGTCCGCACCGTTGCGACCGATGAACAACATCGCCGCACCGGCGGTCGCAGTTGAGATTGCCCCTCCGTCGGAGAAGGTGGACGAGATCGCCAGCGCAGCCTATCAGGAGCAAGTGGCGCAAGCAATTGCCGCTGGGATCGCAGCCGTTCGCTCCAAACTGCCCGAGGTGCGCCGGTGACGCGACGTATTGGAGTGATATTTGCGGTACTGGTGCTAATCGCGC